>DASUFX010000384.1:0-13412 GCA_036274355.1 Kofleriaceae bacterium
CACCGCGGAGCGTGCGATTCGTGCAGCGCTCGATGCGCGTCGTGAGTGGAGCAACATGCGCTGGGAATCGCGCGCGGCGGTGCTGCTCCGCGCGGCCGAGCTGCTCAGCGGCCCGTGGCGCATGCGCATGAACGCGGCGACGATGCACGGCCAGAGCAAGACCTGCCATCAGTCGGAGATCGACGCGGCATGCGAGATGATCGACTTCTGGCGGTTCAACGCCGCCTACGCGCAGCAGCTGTATCAGATGCAGCCGAAGAGCGCGCCCGGCATGTGGAACATGAGCGAGCTGCGGCCGCTCGAGGGTTTCGTGTTCGCGCTGACGCCGTTCAACTTCACCGCGATCGGCGGCAACCTGCCGACCGCACCCGCGGTCATGGGCAACACAGTCGTGTGGAAGCCGGCCGAGAGCCAGCTGCTCGCGGCGTGGCGCACGTTCCAGATCTTCGAGGAAGCGGGCTTCCCGCCGGGCGTGATCAACTTCATCCCCGGCCTCGCTCACGACAAGACGAACATCATCCTCGATCATCCAGAGCTCGCCGGCATTCACTTCACCGGCTCGACGGACGTGTTCCGCATGATGTGGAAGCGCGTCGCCGACAATATCGATCGCTACAAGAATTATCCGCGCCTCGTCGGTGAGACCGGCGGCAAGGACTTCATCCTCGCGCACGCGTCGGCCGATCCGAAGGCGGTCGCGACCGCGATCATCCGCGGTGGCTACGAGTACCAGGGCCAGAAGTGCTCGGCGGCGTCGCGCATCTACGTCGCGCAGAGCGTGTGGAAGGCGATGAAGGACGAGCTGATTTCCGAGATCGGTACGATCAAGGTCGGTGACGTCAGCGACTTCTCGAACTTCATGGGCGCCGTGATCAAGAAGACCGCGTTCGACAAGCACGCGGCCGCGATCGCCGAAGCGCGCGAGACGAAGGGCATGAAGGTGCTCGCCGGCGGCACGTGCGACGACCGCGAAGGTTGGTTCGTGCAGCCAACGCTGCTGCAGACCGACGATCCAAACGTCCGCCACATGCGCGACGAGTTCTTCGGCCCGATCGTGACGCTGCACGTCTATCCCGACACCGCGTGGGAAGAGACGCTGAAGCTCGTCGATCGTACGAGCCCCTACGCACTGACCGGCGGCGTGTTCGCGCGCGAGCGCACCGCGATCGTCGAAGCAACCGCGGCACTGCGCGACGCAGCCGGCAACTTCTACATCAACGACAAGCCGACCGGCGCCGTCGTCGGTCAGCAGCCGTTCGGTGGTGCGCGCGCGTCGGGCACCGACGACAAAGCCGGTTCGCCGCTCAACCTCCTGCGCTGGACCGCAGCGCGCACGCTCAAAGAAACGTTCGTGCCGCCGACCGATTACCGCTATCCGTTCCTGAACGAGTCGTAGACGGCGCGTCTCGAAGCGACGGCGCTTACAGGAAAAAGCGGTCGCATGAGCTGTCGCGGTGATGTCGCATCTACCGCGGTCCCCAAAGTGGGATTACCGTGCGCCGGCGTGATGGATTCGCGCATCGGAGCCTCATGAACCGCAAGGTTGGCGCCCTCGTCGCTGCTGTTCTCGTTGCTGCTCTCGCCATCTGGTTCTTTGCATTTCGCGATCGCAGCAGCTCGAAGCCGCAGCCCAAAGCCGGTCGCAACGGCAAGATCGAGCTTCCGAAGTCCACGCCCGCGAAGACCGACGACACGCCGGCTCCGCAGGGCATGGCGCCGCGATGGTCGCTCGATGTCGATCCAGAAGGTCCGCTCCGTCTCGAAGGCCAGGTCGTCGATGAAGACGGCCATGGTGTCGGCGGCGCAGAGGTGTGGCTCGGCTCGGTGCCGCCGCGCTCGGCGAAGAGCGAGGACGATGGCACGTTCGCGTTCGACAAGCTGGTCGGCCGCGAGTACGGGCTGACCGCAACGGCGGGCGAACGCGTCGGCGGTCCGGTTCAATACAAGCTGACCGAGAGCAGCGATCCGGTCGTGATCCGGCTGACGAAGAGCGCGAAGGTCGTCGTCACGGTTCTCGCCGACGACAGCAAACCGATCGAAGGCGCCGACGTTCGCCTCGCCGCGATGGGCGAACGCACTGCGAAGACCGCAGCGGACGGCACCGCGACGCTCTCGCCGGTCGCGCCTGGCTGGGTCGCCGTGCAAGCGACTGCAAATGGCTACGCGCCAGGCAACGGATTCACGCAGGTCGGTTCGGCCGGCGCTGTCGGCACGATCAAAGTGACATTGCACAAGGGCGTCCCGGTCACCGGCCGCGTGGTCGACGAAGCCGGCGCACCGATCGCGAAAGCGCACATGTCGACGGCCGGCATCTGGGACCTCCCGAGCGCGACTGGCTGCGCGACATGCAATCAGGTCGTCACCGATACGAACGGTGAGTTCACGTTCCCCGCACTCGGCGCCGGAACGCACGTGCTGGTCGCGACCGATGGCGAGCACGCGCCCGCACGCTCCGCGCCTGTCACCGTCGCCGATCAACCGGTCAAGAACGTCAAGATCACGATGAAGGCGGGCGGCACGCTCGCCGGCACTGTCGTCGACGATCAGCAGAAGCCGGTGCCGTTCGCTACCGTGCGTGTCGGCGGCGACGGCCAGCAGATGTGGATGGTCGACGCGCGCCAGGCAACGAGCGATCGCACCGGCCACTTCGAGCTCAAAGGCCTCGCACGCGCAAAGCTCAAGGCGCGCGCCGAGTCCGACATCGCGGCGAGCGCGATCGCGACCCTCGATCTGACGAGCACCCCGAAGGCCGAGCTCAAGCTCGTGCTCGATGTCAAAGGCACGATCGCCGGCGTCGTCGTCAACGAGACGAACGAGCCCGTCGCCGAGGTCCAGGTCAACGCGTTCCCCGATATTTTCGGCGGCAACTCGCCCGAATCGATCTCGCTCGCCGGCTTCTCGTCGGCCACCACCGACGGTGCCGGCCACTTCGTGATCCGCGGCTTGCCCGACGGCGGGTATCGCCTGCGCGCGGCGCGTTCGACCGGCGGTCGTTATGACTGGGGCCAGCAAGGCACGCCCGCGAAGGTCGGCGACAAGAACGTGAAGATCACGCTCGCGGCCGAGGGCAGCATTGTCGGCAAGCTCGTCGTCGAAGGCGGCGGTGCCCCGAAGCTGGCGACCGTGCAGGTCGGCTCCCAACCGAGCACGCCGGCAAGCGCCGACGGCACGTTCAAGCTCGAAGACGTCGCGCCCGGCAAGTACGACCTCCACGTGCGTGGCCACGACTTCGCCGAATTCATCCAGCACGACGTCGAGGTGAAGCCCGGCAAGCCGACCGATGTCGGCACGCTCACGCTGATGCGCGGCCGCAAGCTCGTCGGCAAGGTGATCGACGCCGGTGGCAATCCGGTCCCCGGCACGAAAGTGAAGACCGGCGACATGCTGTTCTCGATGCAGGGTGGCGACGATCAGATGGAGAACCTCGAGGAGATGTACGGCGCGCGCACCGACATCACCGATCAGGACGGCAAGTTCACGCTGATCGGCATCGCGAAGAAATCGACGAGCGTGATCGCCGATCACCCGACGCGCGGCCGTTCGGTTGCCGTCTCGCTGCCCGCGGGCACCGACGATCCGCCGCCCGTGACGCTGACGCTCAAAGGCTACGGCTCGATCACCGGCAAGGTCACCTCGAAGGGCGAGCCCGTCGGCGGCGCGACGATCACCGACACGCCCAAAGGTGGTGGCGCGCAGATTCGCATCGTGCAAAGCGAGGCGGACGGCACGTTCACGCTGACCAAGATCGGCGAAGGCACGCACGTGGTCAGCGCGATGCAGCAGAGCATGCTCGGCATGTCACTCAAGTCGACGAGCACGACGGTGCAGGTGCGCGAGGGCAAAGAATCGAAGGTGGCGATCGACATTCCGGTCGGCTCGCTCGTGCTCGCCGTGCAGGTCAAAGCGCAAGCTGGCCAGAAGGTCGACTCCGCGCAGATCTTTCTGTTCCGCGGCGCCATCGTCGTCCACAACGCGAAGGAGCTCACCGAGGGCTTCCTTAGCGGCGGCGTGCAGGGCATGAAGTTCTGGCTCGGCGAGGGCAAGCCCGTTCCCGAGTTCGACGAGCTCGTCGCCGGTGACTACTCGGTCTGCACGATTCCGATCACCGGCGACCTCAACGACTCGCAATTCCAGGCCCGGATCCAGGAGCACATGGACGTGCTCAAGGTCTACTGCAAGAAGGTGCCGCTCGCGGCGTCACCGCAGAAGCAGACGTTCATCGCCGAAGTGCCGGCGATGACGCCGCTGCCGCAGAACTAAATTTAGTAGCCGCTGTCGTAGTACGGGTTCGCGTAGTAGCCGGAGCTGTACGTGTTGCTGTAGTAGCCAGCCGCGTTCGGATCCGGCTCGTAGTGGCCTGGCGTCCAGATCCACTCGTAGCCATCCCAGTTCCACTGCCCCGCAACCCAGTAGTAGCCCGGCACCGCCGCGTAGTTTTCGACGAGCAGCGCCGGCCGCTGGTAGTAGTTGTAGTAGTGGTACGCGATGCGCGGCCGCTGCACGTAGATCGGCCGTCGCACATAGCGATACGACGGCCGCGCCACGTAGCCGCGGTTGTACGTCACGTGGCCGCGCGGCTGCACGTAGCGGCCACGCGAGTGCGTGACAGAAACACCGCCCTGCGAGTGGCGTACGCCGCGGCCTCGATCAGCCGACGCAACGCCGCCGAAGGCGGTCAGAGCAACAAGCGCCGAGAGAATGATTCGCTTCATGACTACGATGTACGTACGGATCGCCGTCGACGCTCGTTGCGTTCTGTTAACCAGCTACGAGCTACTCCTAGTAGCGATCGTGATCGCAATTGGCGTCGTAGCCATTGTCGTAGCTGGAATAATCGTAGTTCGGCTCGACGTAATTCGGATCTGGCTCGTAGTGACCCGCCGTCCACGTCCACTCGTAGCCGGTCCAGCCCCACTGCCCCGAGACCCAGTAGTAGCCGGTCATCGGCGCGTAGTTCTCGGCGAGCACCGCCGGCCGTTGGTAGTAATTGTAGTAGCGGTAGCGGATCCGCGGCGCCGTTACGAAGATCGGGCGGCGCACCACGTGCGTGCGCTGGACGTAAACGCGGCGTGGCTGCTGCACGACCACGCGAGGCTGCACGACGACGCGCGGCGCGGTCACGCGTACGCCGCCGCTCCAGTTGTTGCCGCGTTGCCAGCGACCGCCGTGGTGACGATCAGCCGACGCGACACCGCCGATGACAGCGAGGGTCAAGATCGAAAGGACAAGAGTTCTTTTCATGGTGGCTCGATACGCAGCACCATGTATGCCCGATCACGCGCGCACGAATTTTCGGTGAGTTGCCACGTACGGTGTGAACACGAGGCCACGTGCAGCGTGAGCCAACCGCTCGGTGTTCTTCATACTTCGCAACAAAGCGACGATCACCAACAGGCGATCACCACCACCAGTAGTAGTCATTCGGCGTGTAGCCCGGCAACGTTTGCTCGGCGGTCTTGCCGAGATCGCTCACGCGATGCGCGGTGACCGCTTTGTCACTGATCGCGTACACGAAGTCGCCCATGAAGATGCTGCGGCGAATGTCCGTGTACCGCCAGTACGTGTTGCCCTCGGCGTCGTAGTACGGGCTGTGATCGATGCGGCCCTTGATCGAGAGCGCGCCGCTCGTCGGATCGACATTCACGAGCACGAGCTGCGACAGGTAGCGGTAGTAGTACTGGCCGTTGCCGGTGTTCTGGTACGCGTAGGTCGACTGCGGAATCGCGAGCAGGCCCTTCGGTGCCCAGTACTGGAACGCCTTGTGGTCGTACAGCGCTTCCGACCACCCCCAGGTGTTCTGGGCTTCGACCGGTAGCGCGGCGTCGAGGGCCGGATGCGCGAAGTCGCTGACGTCGAACAGCGAGACCTGCGTGCGCCACTGGTTCGTGCCGTCGACACCGATCGAGAGCAGCTTGCCGTCTGCGATCGGATGCAGGTACGTCGAGAAGCCCGGCACCTTGAGCTCGCCGACCACATGCGGGTTGCGGCGATCCGACAGATCGAGCGTGAACAGCGGATCGACGTACTGGTACGTGACGAGGTACGCCTTATTGCCCTGGAAGCGCGACGACATGATGCGCTCGCCCTTCGCGATGCCGCCGACGTGCCCGACGATATCGAGCTTGCTGCCGTGATCCTCGAGCACCCAGACGTGGTTCTCCATCGTCGGCCGCTCTTCGTCATCCGCCCACCAGCGCCACAACAGGCCGGTCGTCGTCGCGACGCGAATCGCGCCGTTGTCCTCGTCGAGCGAGAACTGGTCGACGATCTGGCCATCGACGCGGCCGGAGCCCGTGTACACGCTCTTGCCCGGCGTCGAGATATCGAACGCGTGGACGTTCAGCTGATCCGGATCGTCCTGGTACCACCAGTACCACCACCAGTCGTGCGCCGGCTCGGCGAGCAGCAGCGTGTCCTTCGACGCGTAGAACGTCGACCAGTTCGACACGATGTGGTCGGCATCCCAGTGCACGGTGTCGCCGAGCAGATCGAACGAGATGATCGACGAGATGCCGCGCGCGTGGCTGTCGGTCGGCCGATAGAACGAGCGGCACGAGCCCTCGGACAGGCTGTTCGACGTGAACTGACCGTTCGGGTTGCGCACGTAGATCTGCGGGATGAAGTCCGCGAGCGCGAGGCTGTTGACGTAATTGCGCACCGCGATCTTCGTCGCGGTCTTGTCCTCGCCGTTCTGCTCGTACAGGTTCCACCAGCCCCACATGATCGACGGCTCGATCATCGAGTAGCCGGCGATGCGGATGCTCGAATCGATCTTGCGCGCGGTCTGGTACCAGCCTTCGTAATAGACCTCGCGCACGAGCGTCGGCGCCGCCTTGTTCGTGATGTCGAGGACCGTGATCTTCGACAGCTGGTTGATGCGCCAATGCCAGCCGCTCTGGTCATCTTGATAGCCAACGAGCTGCTTGAGCGGATGGCCGTCGGGAAGCGAGTACGTGTCGATCCACGACAGCACGACCACTCGGTTCGCCTTGCTGTCGAGCAGCATCTGCTGCGGATAACCCTCGATCTTCGTGACGCTCTCCGCGGTGAGCTCGCCGAAGTTCGGCACGCCCATGATGTGGAGGCGATTCCCGTTGAGCGTGTAGATGTGATAGCCGTCCGTCTTCACGATGTCGGCCTCGTCGACGCCCTGCTCCTGGTTGTTGGTGCCCGAGAAGTCGACGCCTTCCTGGCGTCCACCACCGCTGCCGCTACCGGCGCCACCCGCTGCGTCGCCCTCCGCGCCGCCCTGGCCCCAGCCCCAGTAATTCGCGCGATCGATATCGGCCCAGATCTCGTAGATGACCATGTTCTTGAGATCGGTCTCGAGAGCCGAGCAGCTCTGGTACTGCACGAGCTGCGTCGTTTTTGCGATCGGATGCTCGCCGGGACCATCGAGGTCGTCCGAGCACGCCGAAAGGGCCAACAGCGATAGGGAAACGCAGGCCGCGGTGAAGCGCATGCAGCCCCGTTCAGCAAAATCGCGGCCAGCCTAACTGTGCGAGACGTCATCCCGCGATCGTCAGATGACTCGCGTGTGGGATGATGACTGCCTCAGGAATCTGAGATGATCCGTACGTGAGACTCCTCGCGTTCGTTCTCGCGGCGGCAGCAGGGTGCGGTAGCTCGACGCTCTCCGGCCCGTGCAGCCTCGACTCGGCCTGCAGCGACGGCGAGGTTTGCGACTTCACCGCCGAAGGTGGCCCGATCTGCATCTCCGCCGACGGTGACGTCGACAACGACGGCATCCCGAACGGCGAAGACTTCTGCGAGCACGCGATGGGTGGCCGCTACGACGAGGACAAGGACGGCGTCGGCGACGATTGCGACAAGTGTCCGATCGCACCGCCGCGCGACACGCCAGACTCCGATGGCGACGGCGTCGAGAGCCCGTGCGATCCAGCGCCGACCGAGCCGGGCGACGAGATCATCTTCTTCGACGGTTTCAACGGCGCGCTCTCCGCCGACTGGAAGGCGATGACGCCAGCCGCCTGGACCGGAGGTGATGGCGAAGTCACCGCAAACCTCTCGGCGGTCGCCACCGAGGACAGCCTCTCGCGCGTCGTGCCTGGCAAGACGAACGTCGCGGTCGAGATCGGCTACAAGGTCGACCGCGTCGAAAACAGCTCGCCGCGCCACATGGTCGCGGTCTATGCCGACGATCCACGCCCCGCAGGTACCGCGACCGTTCAGTGCGGCGTGTCGCGCGCCGACTCGGCCGCTGGCGACCTCGTGTTCGTGCAGACGAACTCGGGCCAGATGTCGTCGATGACCGTCGACCCGGCGCTGCTCACCACCAAGAGCTATCGCGCGAGCGCCTATATGTCGGGCGCGCGTGCCGGCTGCGTGGTGATCGCGAACAACATGGCGCTCGGAACCGTGCAGACGACGATCACGCCCGACGATCTATCGACGATCGCGCTGAACGCACAGTCGGTGACGGCGCGCTTCCAGTACGTCCTCGTCGTCGGCCACTAGGAGTGCGTAGGGCATAGCGTCGACGGCCCCTAGGAGTGCGTAGGGCATAGCCTCGACGAAGCACGCGTCTGCGGCCGCGCCGCTTCCGGAGGAACGCCAAGACGCCAAAACGCCAAGAACGCCAAGAAGCGTTTCGGGATCGCGTTCTGCTCGCGCGACCGCGTCAGCAGATCGCGTCGAAGATCGACCTTCTGGTGGCGTCCTTGGCGGCTTGGCTTCTTGGCGTTTAGATCCGGAACCCGTCGTGCGGCGCCGAAGGCGCCATCGCGCTCCGCCGACGGCGGTCCACTGCGCCCGGATCGCGCGTTTCGCACTCGAGGTCTAGCGCCGGTATTTCAGCAGCGCGAGCGTCGAGTCGACGATGTGGCGCTCGGCATCCTTCGAGAGGCAATACACCTCTTCGTAGTGATCGCCTTCGGCCTCGTTGAGCCACGGGCCCGTCGTCGCGAGCACGAAGTTGTACGCCGGCACGATGTAGCCGACGTAGTCCTCGGCGAGACCCGCGACAACCGGATACCGCACGCCGTCGTGCGCGAGCACGAGGTCGCGCATGTACGGCGGCTGCGGCGCTTCATCGAACTTCGGCAGATTCGGCGTCGGGACGCATTCGACACCCGTGTTGCACATCTGCTGCTCGTTGCAGTCGTTGTTGTTGTCGGCGCAGTGACCCGCATGCTGGAGCAGCGGCCAGCCGAAGCTCCACTCGCCGTTGTAGCCGCCAACCCAAAGCTCGGGATGAAGCTCGCCCGGCGTGGTCACGAGACCGAGCGGACCGATCTGCACGTACGTCGCGCGCAGCGGAAGCCACGGCGTGTTCGTTTCGTCGATCGGCTCGTCGGGGTTGTAGCCGGCAGTCGGATGCGGGCCGAGGATGCCGAGGATGAAGTAGACCTGGATGCCAAGGTTGTCGACGCGCGCGTAGAACTTCGCGCTCTTGAAGCTGAGTGGTAGGTCGCTCGTCGATTCGCCCTTGTCGCGCAGCGCGGTCAGCGCGACCGCCGCCGCATTCGTGCCGAGTGCCTGATCCATCGCGTGCGACGTCTTCGTGACCGGTACGCCGCCGGGACCGGGCGGATGCGTGCCGCGCAGCGAGCCGATCTGGCCACCGAGTGCGCCTTGCACGAACACGGTGATGCCCCCGAGGCCGGCGAGATCCTGCAGTGCGTACTTGCTCTCGGTCGTCAGCACGCCGTTCTCGACGTGATCGCGCAGCCAGTGCGGATAGTGCGCGGTGATCGTCGCCGGGACGGTGTCGTCGAAGTGGGCGACCTCGGGATGGTCGGCCCAGTTTACGAGCGTGCCGATCGTCTCGCTCGGGTTACTGACTTTCACGAAGCGCGCGATCGTCAGCGTCGGATCCATGATCTGCGGGTCGCGCAGGTCTTTCCACCAGTCGTCCGTCTTGCTCTGCTCGTTCGTCGGATCGTTGATCGTCTTGCTCGACGCGATGATCATCTGCGCGGGTTGCACGTTGTTGACCGCTTCGGCGATCGCTTCGACTGCGGCCGCGTGCAGCTTGTCGATCACGAACTGCTCGCGACCGCTTTCGCCGACGCGCGGGCCCCAGATGCCGGCAGTGTCGGGCGCGTCGTGCGCGTGCGTCGAGCCGATGATGATGTGATCGATGCCGAGGCTCGCGAGCGCCGGATCCTCGCGGATCGAGTCCATGTCGCCGACGAACATGCCGACGCAATCGACGTAGGCGATCACGATGCGCATGTCGCCTTCTTCGAACGCCATCGCGCGCACTTCGACGTCGGTCGTGACGCCGAGCGCCGCGCGCGCGCCGCCGAACAGCCACACGCCGTCGAACTTGCCGTTGCCGTTGAGATCCGTGTACGGCTCGGTCGTCTGCCACTGACGATCCATGTTCTCGTCGGTGTACGTCTCGAAGTTCTGCGGCGTGTACGTCCGCTTCGCGACGCCGACCTTGAGCACGCCGTCGCCCGCGGTCTTGCACTGCGGATCGCCGGGACACACGAGGTCCGGCTTGTCGAACCCTTCGAGCCGCGCGTCGGCCTCGACTTTGTGACCGTCATCGCCGCAGCCCGCAAGCACGGCGATTGCGAGGGTCACCCATCGCATCCTCATCATGGGGCGGTCGTACCTCGACGAGCCGGGCCGTGTAAATCGCGAAGTATCAGGGCGTGACGAGATCCGCGATTTCGTCGTCGGTGAGCACGCCGGAGTAGACCCGGATGTCGTCGGCGACGCCGATCAGCTCGCCGCCGAGGATGATCTGACCATTCTCGCTCAGGATCGAGGCAGCCATCGTGCCGGCTTCCACGCCGTCGAGAACGATGCGTTTCATCTTGCCGTCGTAACTGATCGCGATGTGATGCCACTCGCCGGCGGTCAGCGTCGCGCTCGTCGCTTCGAACGAGCTGAACTCCGGGTGCATGTCGGGCGTCACGCAGATCGACCACATCGCGCCTTTGATGATCGGGCAGCCGGGCAGCTGCGGTGGCGGCATGTCGACGAACACCCACGCTGATGCCGAGAAGCCACGTGCGACGTAGTCGAAGGCGGCGAGGCTCGGCACGTCGACCTGCTGGTCGCCACCGTTGAAGCGCAACGCGCCACCGACTTTGCCGGCCTCGGCCGTCGGGCAGACCGTGCACATGCCATCGTAGTGGTTGCCGCTGGAGTCCGCGACGGTGCCGCCGGTGCCGCTGTCCATCGTGTAATGGGCGACGAGCTGCGCCGAGTAGTCCGGCGGGCCACCGGTGTCACAGGCTACGAGAACGACCAAGAGGAGTGCGCGCACTCCTCATCGTAACGCGTTATTTCGCGCCGAGGCCAATCGGACAGCTCACACCGGTGCCGCCGAGGCCGCAGTAGCCGCCCGGGTTCTTGCCCAGGTACTGCTGGTGGTAGTCCTCGGCGTAATAGAACGGCGGGGCTTCGCGGATCTCCGTGGAGATGTCGCCGTGACCGGCCGTGCGCAGGCGGTCTTGATACATGGCCTTCGACGCCTCGGCCGCCTTCTGCTGCTCGGCAGAGAACGTGTAGATGCCGCTGCGATACTGCGTGCCGACATCGTTGCCCTGGCGCATGCTCTGCGTTGGATCGTGGCTCTCCCAGAACACGCCGAGCAGCTTGTCGTAGCTGACCTGCTTGGGGTCATAGATGACGAGCACGACTTCGTTGTGGCCGGTCATGCCGCTGCAGACTTCCTCGTACGTGGGATTCGGCGTGAAGCCACCGGCGTAGCCGACGGCGGTCGAATAGACGCCCGGCGTCTCCCAGAACTTCCGTTCCGCGCCCCAGAAGCAGCCCATGCCGAACAGCGCACGCTGCGTGCCGTCGGGAAACGGCGGCGTGATCCGATGACCGTTGACGAAGTGGGTGTCCCCGACCTGCATCGCTGTCGAACGGCCGCGCAGTGCCTCGTCGGGGGACGGCATGCGGGACTTCTTGGTGCTGAAGAACATGACAACCAAGTATACGACCTAGGTCACGGTTGGTTACTGTCGCCTCATGACCGGTGTGTCTCTCCTCGGGATTTGCGGCAGCACGAGAAAAGCGTCGATGAACGCCGTGCTGCTGCGGACCGTGGCTGAGGCGCTCCCGCACGACGCCAAGCTCGAGATCTGGGAAGGCCTCGATCACTTGCCGATCTTCAACAGCGACCTGCCCGAACCGCCGGGCATCCTCGCACTCAAGGGCCGCATCGCTGCCGCCGACGGCGTGATCTTCTCGGTCCCCGAGTACAACTACTCGATCCCGGGCGGGCTCAAGAACGCGCTCGATTGGGTGTCGCGCCCGCCGGCGATGTCACCGATGCGCGGCAAGCCGATCGGCCTTGTCGGCGCGGCGACCGGCATGAGCGGCACGATCCGCGCGCAGAATCACATGCGCCAGATCCTCGTCTACAGCGACTCACCCGTGATGAGCCAGCCCGAGGTGCTCATCCCGCGCGCGCACGAGCGTTTCATCGACGGCAAGCTCACCGACGAGCCGACGCACCAGCTCCTCCAGCGGTTCGCGACCGCGTTCGTCGCGTTCGTGCACCGCCACAAGGTTCTCCCCGGCGCTTAGATGAACCCCTGCGGAATCTCCCGCAGTGGGTCGTGTAGCCGCGCGGCGCGTAGCGACGCCGCGAGCGAAGCGAGCGCGCCCCGAAGGGGCGGCGGCTACACGAACGAGTCGTGATACGCCGCGTCCTCGACGGACACCGCGGCCGACGTCGTGTGCAGCGGCAGGAACGTATCGATCATCACCGCGAGCTCGGTCGTCTCTTTCGTGCCGATCGAGCGCTCGTACGCGCCGGGATGCGGACCGTGCGGCACACCGATCGGATGATGCGAGATGCTGCCGGGCCCGACGCCCTTGCGCGACGTGAAGTTGCCGTCGGCGTAGAACAGGATCTCGTCGCAGTGCGTGGAGCTGTGCGGATACGGGCACGGAATCGCTTCGGGATGGAAGTCGACCGGCCGCGGCACGAAGCTGCAGATGAGCGCACCGCGCGCCGCGAACGTGCCGTGCCACGTCGGCGGCAAGTGCACGCTCGACACGCGCGGTTGGAACGCGAGGATCGGAAACGCCCACGGATAGACGGCGCCATCCCAGCCGACAACGTCGAACGGCGAGTGCTCGAGCGTGAAGCCGTGCCACTTGCCGTCGCGGCGCACGACCATGCCGCGGATCTTCTCGTCGTACGGCGGCTGCAGCTTCGGGCGCTTGAAGTCGCGCTCGCTGTACGGCGCGTCCATGCGGAGCTGGCCGACCTCGTTGCGCCACTGACGCGGGAGGTGAAGGCCACCATTGAGCGAGAACCAGAACCAGTGCTGCTCGCCCTTCGGGAGGAACCGATGCAAGAGGCCGCGTGGCACGAACACGTAATCGCCCTGCGCGAATTCGATATCGCCGAGCAGCGAGCGAAGGGTGCCGCCACCTTTGTGGATGTAGACGAGGTCGTCCGCATCGCCGTT
>DASUFX010000385.1:0-2723 GCA_036274355.1 Kofleriaceae bacterium
TTCCGTCAGAACCTGCTCGGCAAGCGCGTCGACTACTCGGGCCGCTCGGTCATTGTCGTTGGCCCCACTTTGAAGCTGCATCAGTGCGGCTTGCCGAAGAAGCTCGCGCTCGAGCTCTTCAAGCCCTTCATTTTCTCGAAGCTGCAGCTGCGCGGCGAAGCGACGACGATCAAAGCTGCCAAGCGCTTGGTCGAGCGCGAGGGTCCCGAGGTTTGGGACATCCTCGAGCAGGTCATCCGCGAGCATCCGGTCATGCTGAACCGCGCGCCGACGCTGCACCGGTTGGGCATTCAGGCGTTCGAGCCCGTCCTCATCGAGGGCAAGGCGATCCAGCTGCACCCGCTTGTCTGCACGGCGTTCAACGCCGACTTCGACGGCGACCAAATGGCCGTCCACGTGCCGCTGTCGATCGAGGCTCAGCTCGAGGCGCGCGCGCTCATGATGTCGTCCAACAACATCCTGTCGCCGGCGAACGGCGAGCCGATCATCGTGCCGTCGCAGGACGTCGTGCTCGGCATCTACTACATGACGCGCGAGCGCGCGAATGCGCGCGGCGAAGGCATGCTGTTCTCGGACGTCGAGGAAGTGCATCGCGCGTACGAGTCCGGTGTCGTCGAGCTGCACTCGAAGATCCGCGTGCGCATTCGCGAGAAGGTCGGCGGTGTGCCCACCTCGAAGCTCACGAACACGACGGTGGGCCGCTCGTTGCTGTCGGAGATCTTGCCGGCCGGTATGCCGTTCGAGCAGATCAACCGCGCGATGAACAAGCGCGCGATCTCGGCCACGATCAACCTCTGCTATCGCCAGCTCGGCCTCAAGGAAACGGTCGTCTTCGCCGACCAGCTCATGTACACGGGCTTCTATTACGCGACGCGTGCCGGCGTCTCGTTCGGCGTCAACGACATGGTCGTGCCGAAGGAGAAGCAGGCGATCCTCGACGGCGCCGAGAACGAGGTCAAGGACATCCAGGACCAGTACGCGGCGGGCCTCGTCACCGACGGCGAGCGTTACAACAAGGTCGTCGACATTTGGTCGCGCACGAACGACCAGGTCGCGAAAGCGATGATGGAGAAGCTCGGCGTCGAGCCGGTGACCGAAGGTCCCGGCAAGGGCGGCCAGCAAGAGTCGTTCAACTCGATCTACATGATGGCCGACTCCGGCGCGCGCGGTAGCGCCGCGCAGATTCGCCAGTTGGCCGGCATGCGCGGCCTCATGGCGAAGCCCGACGGCTCGATCATCGAGACCCCGATCACGGCGAACTTCCGTGAAGGCCTCGACGTGTTGCAGTACTTCATCTCGACGCACGGCGCTCGTAAGGGTCTCGCCGACACGGCGCTCAAGACCGCGAACTCGGGCTACCTGACGCGGCGTCTCGTCGACGTCGCCCAGGATCTCGTCGTCACGGAGCTCGACTGCGGCACTACGGTCGGGCTATTGATGACTCCGCTCGTCGAAGGCGGCGACATCGTCGAGCCGCTGCGCGAGCGCGTGCTTGGCCGCGCGGCCGCCGTCGATGTGCTGGCCCCGGGCTCCGAAAAGGTCGTGCTCAAGGCGGGCACGTTGCTCGACGAGAGCGCCGTCAAGATGCTCGAGCAGTACTCGATCGATCAGGTGCTCGTGCGCTCGCCGATTACCTGCGAGACGAAGTACGGCGTTTGCGCCCAGTGCTACGGCCGCGACTTGGCGCGCGGTCACCGCGTGAACCGCGGCGAGGCCGTGGGCGTCATCGCGGCGCAATCGATCGGCGAGCCGGGCACGCAGCTCACGATGCGTACGTTCCACATCGGCGGCGCCGCGTCGCGGTCCGCTGCCGTCAACAGCGTCGAGGTCAAGAGCGCGGGCACGATTCGCTTCGTCAACGTGAAGACGGTGACGCACGAGCAAAAAGGCCACCGCATCACGACGTCGCGCTCGGGCGAGCTCGCCGTTGTCGACGAGTTCGGCCGCGAGCGCGAGCGCTACAAGGTGCCGTACGGCGCGACACTCGGTGCGAAGGACGGCGAGGCCGTGCAGCCGGGCCAGCTCGTCGCGAGCTGGGATCCGCACACGCACCCCGTCGTCACGGAAGTGTCCGGCTACCTCAAGTTCGAGGACTTCATCGACGGCGTGACCGTGACGTCGCAGGTCGACGAGATCACGGGCTTGACCAGCATCGTCGTGCTCGATGCCGCACAGCGCAGCAGCGAGTACCGGCCGACGGCCAAGCTCGTCGACGAGAAGGGCAAGGCGATCAACTTCCCGAACACCGACATCCCGGCGGCCTACGCGCTGCCATCGGGCGCCGTGCTCAGCATGGAAAACGGCGCTCGCGTGGCGGTCGGCGACGTGCTCGCCCGCTTGCCGCAGGAGAGCTCGAAGACGCGCGACATCACGGGCGGTCTACCGCGCGTCGCGGATTTGTTCGAGGCGCGCCGTCCGAAGGACCCGGCGATCCTCGCCGAGTACTCGGGCACGGTCAGCTTCGGCAAGGAGACGAAGGGCAAGCGCCGTCTCGTCATCACGGACGACGAGGGCGAGCAGCACGAGGAGCTCATTCCGAAGTGGCGGCACCTGAACGTCTTCGAGGGCGAGCGCGTGCAGCGCGGCGAGATCATCGCCGATGGCGAGCCGAACCCGCACGACATCCTGCGTCTGCAGGGAGTCGAGCCGCTCGCGAACTACCTCGTGCGCGAGATCCAGGACGTCTACCGCCTGCAGGGCGTCAAGATCAACGACAAGCACAT
>DASUFX010000386.1:0-2278 GCA_036274355.1 Kofleriaceae bacterium
AGCACGCCGAGCGAGATCTTCGCCGGGATCATCTCCTCGACGAGTGCCGGGTGCGACTTCTTGAGCGTGTCCACCATCTCCTGCACGTCCTGCCTGCCTAACAATTCGGCCGCATTGGCCTTGAGCGACTCCATGAGGTGCGTCGCGATGACCGTTGACGGTTCGACGACGACGTACCCGTACGACTCGGCCTCGACGCGGCGGGTAGCCGCGATCCAGCGAGCGGACAGCCCGAACGCCGGGTCGGTAGTCTCGATGCCCTCGACGGCGCGGATGGCGCTTCCAGTGTCGAGCGCCAGCATGAACCGCGGCATGACCTCGGCGCGCGCGACCTCGGAGCCGCGCAGCTTGATGACGTAGTCGTTCGCCGGAAGGCGAATGTCGTCGCGCACGCGAATCGGTGGGACGAGAATTCCCATCTCGAGCGCCGCCTGCTTGCGGAGCAGTTGAATACGCTCGAGCAGATCGCCACCCTGTTTCTCGTCGACGAGCGGAATGACCGCGTAACCGACTTCGAGCTCGATTGGATCGATCTGGAGGAGGTCGCGCATTGGATCGGCGACCTTCTCCGGCTCCTTTGCGGCGACCTGTTCGGCGTGCGCCTTCGAGCGGCGTGTCGACTCTGCCTTTTCGGCCGTGCGGGCCAGCAGCGCCATCGTTCCGCCTAACACGAGGAACGGGATCTTCGGGAGGCCCGGGACGATGCCGAACGCTGCCAGTACAGCTGCACTGACCCAGATTGCCCGCGGGTATGCCGCGAGCTGCGCAGTGAGCTGTGCGCCCATGCGCGAGCTGCCCGACGCGCGCGTGACCATGATACCGGCCGCCGTGCTGACGATGAGCGCCGGGATCTGTGCGACGAGTCCTTCACCGACCGTGAGCACCGTGAAGTGCGACGCCGCCTCTCCGGCGGACATCCCCTTCTGCACGACGCCGACGAACATGCCGCCGATGATGTTGACACCGGTGATCAGCAGCGCCGCAATGGCGTCACCCTTTACGAACTTCGACGACCCATCCATCGCGCCGTAGAAGTCGGCCTGACGAGCGATCTCGTCACGGCGCCGACGCGCTTCGTTCTCATCGATCAGGCCAGCGGACAGATCGGCGTCGATCGCCATCTGCTTGCCGGGCATCGCGTCGAGCGTGAAGCGCGCCGCAACCTCGGCGACGCGGCCGGCACCCTTCGTGATGACGATGAAGTTGATGCCGATGAGGATCAGGAAGATCACGAGACCGACGGCGTAGTTGCCGCCGATCACGAACTGACCGAATGCGTGAATGACCTGACCCGCCTCGCCATGCGTGAGGATCAGCCGCGTGCTGCTCACGTTGAGCGCAAGCCGGAACAGGGTGAGCAGAAGAAGCAGAGCCGGGAACGAGCTGAACTCGAGTGCGTCCGCCGTCTGCATCGCGGTGAGCAGCACCACGAGGGAAAGCCCAATGCTCGTCGCGAGGAACAGGTCGAGCATCATCGCGGGCAGCGGGAGAATCAGCAGCGCGATGACGAAGACGACCGCGATCGCGAGGCCCGTCTCGGCATTGCGCTGTGCCGGGCCTCCGAGAGCGGCGGTGGGGCGCGGAGCGACGGCAGTGCTCATGCGAGCACCTCACGCAGGCCCGGCCCGCCACGCAGAATGCGCCGACGAATCACGAACGCGAGGATCTCGGCAACCACGAGATAGAGCTCGCTCGGAATCATCTGACCGACCTTCGCCTTCGCGACGAGCGCGCGCGCGATCGGCTTGTTTTCGATCATCGGTACGCCGGACTCCTTCGCGATCGCCTTGATGCGCTCGGCGACCTTGCGCTGGCCCATCGCGATGACGACGGGCGCAGGCGCGACCAGCGGATCGTACTTGAGCGCGACGGCAAGGTGGGTCGGGTTCGTGATGACGACGTCCGCCTTCGGGACGTCGCGGAACATCTGCCGGCGCGCGAATGCGCGGCCCATCGCGCGCATGCGCTGCTTGACGAGCGGGTCGCCTTCCGACTGTCGCAGCTCCTGCTTGATCTCCTCGCGACTCATGCGCAGCTGCCGCTCGTGCTGCCAGACCTGGTACAGGTAGTCGAACAGCGCGAGTGCGAGATAGCAGAGCCCCGCGGTCATGAGCAGCTTGACCGAGTACTTCTTCACGACGTGCAGGAAGCCGGCCGGGCCCTGCTCGGCGAGCGCCATGGTGTCGGGCCAGGCGGCGACGATCGCGCCGCGCACGGCGATCGTGACGATCAGCAGCTTGAAGAGCGACTTGACGAGCTCGGCCCAGGACTGAATGCC
>DASUFX010000387.1:0-9120 GCA_036274355.1 Kofleriaceae bacterium
GAAACCGTCGCCGAGCGATTCGCTTTGCGTCCACACGAGTGGCTCGTTGCGCTTGAACGCGAGGTCGACGTCGAGCGCGAGGTCGGCGCCTTCGAGCGAGAACGTGCGCGACGACGATTCCTGACCCGCGACGCGCACGCGTGCGACCGAGGTGCCGGGGCCGGGCTGCGCGTGGATCGAACCCTTGCATGGCTTGCCGTCATGACCCGGGAGCACGAGGTGCAGTGCGCCGCCGCGAATGTCTGTCACGCGCGTCCAGCGCGTCGTGATCTGCGCGTCTTGTTCGGCGGCGATCGGCTGCACGATGAGACGGAACCGCGGTCGGCCATCGAGTGGCTGCAGCGCTTCGAGCTGCGCGAGGTCCGCGCCGAGCACGGCCGGCGAGCTCACGCGATCGACCGCGTAGCCGGCGGGCACCGCGAGCGCGGCCTCGGCCTTGCCGCTCCCCAGCTTGAGCTCGAGACCGACGAGCTGTGCTCCCGCGGGCAGGACGAAGTCGGTCGTGGCGGCGAGCGGGTCGGGGCCGGGATTCGTGAGCCGCTGCCGCTGCTCGACTTCGGCGATCGCG
The DNA here is from genome assembly GCA_036274355.1 of Kofleriaceae bacterium. GTDB lineage: Bacteria > Myxococcota_A > Polyangia > Haliangiales > Haliangiaceae > JABFXX01. Next base: position 569 of record DASUFX010000387.1, read on the forward strand.
CCCTTCAGCGTGATCTCGATCTCGCAGCCCGCTTCGGCGAGCTGGGTCGCCGGGCGCATCGGTGTGGCTACGCCGTACTCCGACCACGCGGTATCTGCGTGCGCAATACCGGATGTGACGGCGAGGAACGGCCAGATCAGGCGCATGTGCTTGAGACAACGAGGGTACCGAACGGTTGCGCGCACATCACGGTCGACGCGACAATGAGGGTAGTGCAAGCTCCGCCGAGCAGACCAAAGATCGGCTTCGTGTTGTCGGGAGGCGGGTCTCGAGGGGCCTACGAGGCCGGCATCATTCACTACATACGCACCGACCTGGCAAAGCGGCTCGGTCGCCACGTTCCGATCGACATCGTGACCGGCACCAGCGTCGGGGCCATCAATGCGGCGTTCCTTGCCGCCACGATGACCGATCCGGAAACCCAGGCGCAACAGGTCGTTGCGGGGTGGCGCGGGCTGCAGCTCGAGGAGCTGATCAGCCTCAAGGCGGGCGACTTGCTCCGCGGCTTCCGCCTCTTGCTCGGCGGCGATCCGCCACCGCCAACCCCCGGCAGCTTCCGCTACGGCGGCCTGCTCGACACGAGCGGGCTCGAGCGATTCGTCATCCGCATCGTGCCGTGGCGCGGCATCGAACGCAGCCTGCGCTCGAAGGCGCTGCACGCGATCTCGGTGTCGGCGACGCACGTCGGCACCGGCCATACGGTCGTGTTCTTGTCGAGCGGCGAGCCCGTGCCCCGGGAGTGGAGCCGCGATCCGTTCGTGCGGCATCGCGCGGCGCGCATCGGTCCGCGTCACGTGCTCGCGTCGGCTGCGATTCCGCTGCTGTTCCCCGCGGTGAAGATCGGCGACGAGTACTTCACCGACGGCGGCCTACGGCAGAACACGCCGATGTCACCGGCGATCCGGCTCGGCGCCGATCGGCTCTTGCTCGTGTCGTTGCGTCACGTGAAGAAGGGCGAGCCGCCGCAGATCGAGAAGGAACGCGTCGAGGCCTATCCGAAACCGCTGTTCCTCGCCGGCAAGGCGCTCAACGCGCTGATGCTCGACCACACCGAGTACGACCTGATGCGCATGCAGCGGATCAACATGATCCTCGAAGCCGGGCGCGCGTCGTTCGGCGATCGTTTCGAAGAGATGATGAATCACGAGCTCGTGCGCCTGCGCGGCGCGCCGCTCCGCCGCATCCAAGCCGTCCACGTTCGCCCGTCGGAAGATATCGGTGCGATCGCGGCCGACTTCGCGGCCTCGGGAAAAGTGAAGGTCCGCGGTCCGATCGCGAAACGGCTGATCAGTCGGCTCGCGGCGGGCGAAGCGCGCCACGAAAGCGACTTGCTCTCGTATCTTCTGTTCGACGGCGACTTCGCCGCCGAGCTGATCGAGCTCGGACGACGCGACGCGGCCAAGAAAGAAGACGAGCTCGCCGCGCTGTTCGATGTCTCGGGTGCGGCCCGAGAGCCCGCCGCGGCACTTCCCGAGACCGCCTGAGACACGGTGCGACGGGTGCACCTGCGCGATTGACGTGGCAATGTCCCCGCCATGTCGAAGCGCCTGCTCACCCTCGCTCTCGCCGCGCTTGTCGCGTGCGGTGGTTCTCCGAAAACCACGCCGACCACGACCGGCACCACGACGGCAACGACACCAACGTCGACGCCGGCGAGCAGTACGGATCCCGACGCCGCACCACTGCCGCTGTGGAGCAAGCTCAAGAAGGGCACGCTGCCGAACGGCCTCACGTACTACATCCTTCCGCACAAGAAGCCGGAGAAGCGCGCGCTGCTCTGGCTCGCGGTCAACGCGGGCTCGGCGCAAGAGGACGACGATCAGCGCGGCCTCGCTCACTTCGACGAGCACATGGCGTTCAACGGTACGAAGCGCTTCAAGGAGAACGAGCTCGTCAAATACCTCGAGAGTATCGGCATGCGCTTCGGCGCCGACCTCAACGCGCGCACCTCGTGGGACGACACCGTCTATCAGCTCGAGGTGCCGAGCGATAAACCCGAGTTCATGGGCAAGGGCCTCGACATCCTGCGCGACTGGGCCGGCGACGTGACGTACGACCCGAAAGAGGTCGACAAGGAACGCGGCGTCGTGCTCGAGGAGTGGCGACTCGGCCGTGGCGCCGGCATGCGCCTGTTCGACAAGCACGCGAAGGTGATGTTCAAGGGCAGCCGCTACGCGAACCGCATCACGATCGGCGACCCCGACACGCTCAAGAAGGCACCGGTCGACAAGCTCGTCCGCTACTACAAGGACTGGTACCGGCCGAACAACATGGCGGTGATCGCGGTCGGCGATTTCGATCCGGAGGCGATGGAGAAAGAGATCGTCCAGCGCTTCCAGAATCTCGAGAATCCGAAGAACGAGCGCAAGCGCCCGAGCGGCGGCGTGCCGGAAGCGAAGGGCACGCGCGTCTCGATCGAGACCGACCGCGAAGCGACCAGCACGACCGTGTCGATCGAGAACCCGGTCGCGCATCGTCCCGAAACGAGCAAGAAGGACTACCGCCGCATCCTCAGCGAGCAGATCTACACGGGCATCCTCAACGAGCGCCTGGCGTCGATCGCACGTCGCGGCGACGCGCCGTTCATCACCGCGGGTGGCCAGATCGCCGGCGCGATCGGTGTGCGTGACGTCGACAGCTTCTCGCGCTTCGCGGTCGCGAAGAAGGGGAACATCGAGGATGCGCTGCGCGCGCTGCTCACCGAGGTCGTGCGCATCGAGAAACACGGCATCACGTCGAGCGAGCTCGAACGCGCGCGCACGAACATGACGCGCTTCTACGAGTCGCTCGCCGACACCGAGGCGACGCGCGACAGCAGCGACTTCACCGAAGAGATCACGCGCAACTTCTTCGAGGGTGAGCTGATCGTCGGCTCGCAGACCGAGAAGAAGCTCGCGCTCGACATCCTGCCGACGCTGACCATCGCCGAGCTCAACAAGATCGGCACCTCGCTCGGCGGCGAAGACGGCCGCGTGATCCTGATCTCCGGTCCCGAGGGCAAACCGCTACCGACGCAAGAGCGCGTGCTCCAGATCGCGAAGGAAGTCAGCAGCGCGAAGGTCGACGCGTGGGAGGACGCGGCGCCGCAGACCGCGCTCATGGATAAGGCGCCGACGGCCGGCACGATCACGAAGGAGACGAAGAACGACAAGGTCGGCGTCACCGAGTGGACGCTGTCCAACGGCGTGCGCGTGATCGTGAAGCCAACCGACTTCGAGGCCGACAGCGTCTCGATCAGCGGCAGCTCGCCGGGCGGTGACGCGATGGCGAAGGACACAGACTTCCCGAGCACGCGGTTTGCGGACGACGTCGCCGACCTCGGCGGTGTCGCCACGTTCGACGTCGAGACGCTCGGCAAGATGCTCGCCGGCAAGCAGGTGAGCGTATCGACCGGCATCGGCGAGACGACCGAGTCCGTCAGCGCGAACGGCTCGCCGAAAGACCTCGAGACGATGATGCAGCTGCTCTACCTGCGGATGACGGCGCCGCGCAAAGACGTCGAGGCGTTCAACGTCTGGAAGACGAATTTCAAGGAACAGATCGAGAACGCACTGCGCTCGCCCGAATTCCGTTATGCGCGCGAATCGAACACCGCGGAGTGGAAGGGCAACCTGCGCCGCAAGCCGCCCGAGCCCGCCGAGATCGGCAAGATCGATCAGGACAAGGCGCTCGCCTTCTACAAGCAGCGGTTCGGCGACGCGTCCGACTTCACGTTCGTGATCGTCGGCTCGGTCAAGCTCGAGACGCTCAAGCCGCTCGTCGAGACGTACCTCGCAAGCCTGCCGGCGAAGGGCCGCAAGGAGAAAGAGAAGGACCTCAAGATCCGCCGCGTCGGTGGCATCGTGAAGAAGTCGTTCAAGCTCGGTACCGAGCCGAAGGCATCCGTCTCGATCGAGTTCCACGGCCCGGACAAGTGGACGCGCGATAACGATCGAGACATCGCGATCCTCGGCCAGGTGCTCTCGGTCAAGCTGCGCGAGATGCTGCGCGAGGACATGGGCGGCGTTTACGGCGTCGGCGCCGGTGGTCGCATCTCGCGTTCGCCCTACCAGGAGCGCACGTTCTCGATCCGCTTCGGCTGCGACCCGACGCGCGTCGACGAGCTCGTCAAGGCATCGTTCGACGCGGCCGCGAAGCTCGCGAAGGACGGCGCCGACGACGCCACGCTCGCCAGCATCAAGGAGACGTTCGTGCGCGCGCGCGAGACCGACCTGCGCACGAACCGGTTCTGGCTTGGCTGGCTCGCCAGCGCTTACAAATACGGTGACGATCCGGCGCTCGTGCTCGACACCGCGCCGTTCGTCGCGCGCATCAAGTCCGACCTCGTGAAGGCGTCGGCGAAGCGCTACCTCGATGCGAAGCAGTACTACGAAGCCGTGATGCTGCCCGAGAACGCCGACGCGGCGGCGAAGCCGGCCGAGGCGAAGGCCGACAAGCCCGCGAAGCCGGGCGAGAAGCCCGCAAAGCCGGCCGAAAAGAAGTAGTTGCGGCCGCAACTGGCGGCCGGTCATGGTGTCTGCGCTCCATGCGCCGCGCCATCGTCGTAGTGGTTCTGTTGCTCGGCTGCCGCGAGAAGCCCGCCCCGCAGAAGCGCGAACCACCGCCCGCCACGTCGCGGAACACGACGGGCGCGTTCGCGAAGCCGACGCGGCGACTGCCGCCGACGCTGGCGACGACATTCATCTCGTCGGTCGCCGAGGCGAGCGACAGTGCCGCAGCATGGACGGCGATCGCGGACGCTTACGAGAACGAGCTCGCGACGTGCACGAAAGACTGCCGCGCGATCGCGTACGAGATCGTGCTCGCGCGCAAGAACGTTGTGAAGGCGATGAAGCTCGAGCCGCCGCCCGGTGACGGGCCGGTGGAGCTGCCGGCCGAGGTCAAGGAAGTGGTCGACGCGATCGACGCGTACGTGAAAATGGTCGATCCGACCGACGACGAAGTCGCGCCGATGCAGTTCCTCGCTGCGAATGCGCTGTGGCACTGGCGTCAGCCCGAGGCGCTGACGCGACTCCAGCAGTTCCTCGAAGAGCACCGTGACGATCCGACGGCGGAATACGCTGCCAATCAGCTGCTGCATTCGCTGATGCAGCAAAATCGCCTGGAAGAGCTGCGGGCGTGGGTTGGTGAGCTTTCAGGTGACGAAACGTTTCTCGCGAACAAGCCGGAGTTACGCGCCACGATCGCGCGCATCCAAGAAGCGCTCGCGTCGAATCCGTAGTCGGCGCAACTGGTGACAGCGCGCGATGTCTGCGGCACATGCGCAGCGTCATCGCCGTCGTTCTACTCGTCGGATGTCTAGAAACGCCAGCTCCGCAGCAGCGTGAGCCACTGCCTGTCGCAAGCGGAAACCAAACGCCGCCAAAACGGCCCACGCTTGCGAGCACGTTCATCGACGCGGGGTCGTGGACGTATATCGCCTACACTGCCAAGAGCCGGCTCGCGAGCTGCACGACGGACTGCAGGTCGTTCGGGTACATGGAGGTCATCGCGCGCAGGGAGCTGATCGAGGAGATTCAGCTAGAGCCGCCGCCCGGCTACGGGCCGGTCGAGCTGCCGCACCCGGTGCGATCGCTGCTCGATACGGTCGATGAGTACGTGAAAGGGCTCCAGCCGGACGACACCGAGATCCCAGCGATGCGGCTCTTGACCGCGAGGACGCTCCTGCACTGGCGCCGGCTCGAAGCGCTGCCGCTGATCGAGAAGTTTCTGCGGGACTACCGCGACGACGAGAACGCCGAGTGGGCCGCGGACAGTCACATGCAGCAGCTGATCAACGAGCAGCGTTTCCGCGAGCTGCGCATCTGGCTCGCGGCGTTTTCGGCGGACGAGAAGTTTCTCGCGAACAAGCCGGAGCTGCGCGCGACACTCGAGCGCGCAAAATTTCTCTTGCGTGCGCGCAGCGATCTCCTAATGTGAATTTTGAAGGAGGTCTGCATGCGTCTACATCTCAAGCAGTACACCGAACCCATCTTCGAAGTGCTCGCCGGCTACCGTGCCACGCTGGTCGCTCATCCACTGCTGACCGCGGCGCGAGCCGGAGAGCTCTCGAGAGAGACATTGCACGAGTTCGCGTTTCACCAGTACTCAGACAGCATCCTGTGGATTCCGATGCTCGCCCAGATGAAGGCGATGGCTCGCAAGTCCGCCCGCTTGCGCAAAGCGATCGAGGACAACATCGCGCACGAGGCGGGGCTCGGTAACGTCTCGCACGTGCAGCTCGCGGTCGCGCTGATGCGCAGCCTCGGGATCACGAGCCTAGAGCCGTTTCCGACGCGCACGTTCGAGCGCTCGGCGACGCTGTGGCTGTCGGATGCGTTCTGCGATCAGAGCGAGCCCGAGGTCGCCGGCTGGCTGCTCGTCGCGGAGTCGCTCGTGCCGCTGATGTTCGCGGCGTTGCAGCCGAGCTTCGTCGCGCTTGGCGCCGACACGCGGTACTTCGGCGAGCACGTCGAGGTCGATACCGACGAGCACGCGGCCTGGATGGCCGAGTCCGTCGAGGACGTGCTCGACATCTATGGTCCGGCGGCGAGCGAGGCAATCACCGCCGGCATGGTCGACGCCTGGCAGGAGACGCGCGAGGTCCCCGACGCGCTGTGGAGGAAGCAATGCGCATCGCACTGACCTACAACGAGAAGCGTTCCGCGAGCGAAGCCGAAGCGGAGTTCGACTCGCCCGAGACGATCCACGCGATCGCGCGCATGCTCGCGAGCCTCGGCCATAGCGTGACGCCGGTCGAAGTGTCGCGACCGGTCGAAGCGATCGTCGCCGAGCTGCGCCGGCTGGCGCCGGATCTCGTATTCAACATGGCAGAGGGGCAGGTGGGAACGTTTCGCGAAGCGTTCTATCCGGCGCTGTTCGAGCACCTCGGGTTGCCGCACACCGGCAGCCCGGCGAGCGTGCTCGCGCTCTGCCTCGACAAGGCGATGGCGAAGAAGATCGTCGCGGCTGCTCGCGTGCACACGCCGCGCGGTCAGCTCGTGCGCAGGCTCGACGAGCTGCGCCCGGTCACGTGCAAAGTGATCGTGAAGCCGAACTTCGAGGGCTCGAGCAAGGGCATCACGCAGGCGAGCGTGGTCGATGATCCGGCAACGCTGCATGACGTCGTCGCCGGCGTGCTCGCGCGCTATCCGGCCGGCGTGCTCGTCGAGGAATTCGTCGAGGGCATGGACGTGTCGGTCGGCTTTGTCGACGGGCTCGGTGTGCTCGCGCCGATCGGCTACGCGTACGCCGCGGACGGGCCGCACCAGATCTACGATCTGGCGCTCAAGCAAGGCCCGCCGGAGCGGATCGACGTCCACATCCCCGCGCGACTCGACGAGCTGACGACTTCGCGGCTCGTCGCGGCGGCAAAGCGTGCGTTCGCGGCACTCGGGGTGACGGGCTATGGGCGCGCGGATTTTCGCGTGACGCCGGAAGGGAACGTGCAGTTCCTCGAGCTCAATCCGCTGCCGTCACTCGCGCCGCGCGAGCGCGACTTGTACGCGGCGGCCGCACCGCTCGGCAAAGCGCCGCGCGACTTGCTCGCGTGTATCGTCACAGCAGCCGCGTAACGCGTCTATAGATGTACGTCGTCGTCGGTGCCGGCTTTGCCATCCGGCCCGACTGACGACACGCTGAAGCCCTTGTCGTCGCACTTCATCACGAGGTCGTGGTCCCACGGATCTTTTTCGACGGGCAAGCCAGGGTTGTCGCCGAAGTACGTCGCGACCTCGGCGAGCGTCGCCGGACACTTCTGCTTCGGGTGATCGGCTTGCCACTTCGGGTACGCCTCTTCGGCGTACGCGTGGAGCAGCAGCATGACGAGGTCGGACTGGTTGACCTGCGGGCCGTGCGCCGATTCATCCTGCTCGCCACCGCCGGCGCCCGTCGCGCGCATCACGATGGGAATCACGACCGCCGACGCGAGACCGATCATCGCAGCGGGCACCATCAAGCCGCCTTGGCCGGCATCGAAGTCGGCAGCGAACGGCGAGCCCGGCGCACCTGCCGCGATCGCCTTCGCCGGTTCGGTGGCCTTGCCGGTGAGGATGTCGTTGCCGGGAAACTTCGTGATCTTGTCGACGACGGCCGGCGGATTGTCCCAGGCCGTGCGCAGCACCGCGCGGAACGTGATGCCCTGCTTGTCGACGCGCGCCGCGACGCCGAGCTCGTTGACGAGCGACATCGCGTGAATGCCCAGCGCGACCTCGGGTGGCGCGTTTTCCTTCGCAGCCGTGATCGTGCCGAGGTTGAGCATCGTGCCGCGGCCCCAGAATGCGGCGGTCCACGTGCCGCTCGCCAGCTCGCGCCCGAACGCGGTCATACCGCCGGGCTTGCCTGCGGGCACTGCGCCTTTGTGCGCGCCGAGACGAAGCGTGTTGTTCTCGACCCACACGTCGAGCTCGAGCGTGCTCGTGCCTTGCATGACGATGCGGCATGCGCCCGGCGTTTGCGTCTTCGCGAGCTCGAAGAACTTGCCGATATCGTCGCAGTGCTCGAGCACGATCTGCGCCGGTTTCGGATCGGTGAGCGGCGCCGAGATCTGGATGTCGACCGAGCCGGCCGGGATG
>DASUFX010000388.1:0-16882 GCA_036274355.1 Kofleriaceae bacterium
ATCGGCCTCGTGCAAGTTGGTCAGCGACTCGACGAGAGCGGCAACGTGCGCATCGGGCACGTTGACGTTGCCGACGACGAACGAACCTCGTCTGCGCTCGGCTAACAGGGATAGACGCTTATCGTCGGGCGAGTGACCGTACTGAACTGCGAGTCGTTCGACGTGTTCGGCTTGGTCGACTTGTTCCACTCGTTCGGCTCGTTCGCCGGACTCGCACGCGAACGCCACAAACGAGAGCAGCGCGGCCGACATTTGCCAGCAACGTGTGCGAGCACCTTTCAAACGGCTGTCGCTCATGTCGGGTATAGATCGCGCGAGACGTGGCTATTATGATCGATCGTCCTCGTCGGAGCGCGGATACAGTCGAGCTCCACTTTACGATTCTGAGAGGTGCATCTCTTGTGCTTCCATGCACGTACTCGAGTACATCGGCACCACTAACGGCAGCGCGAGGCTACAGGCGGGCGCACGCATAGCGATCACCTGTGTCGGGGTCGTGTTCGTTGGAGAGCTGCGCGCGTCGCAAGATGCGAGCGGAGCGCGGCTCGTGGCCCTCGGCGATTCGACGGTCACCTCCGGCCGATACGGACACTGCAAGCTCTCGATCGTGGATGGCCAAGTCGTTTTGTACGACTGCGGCTCGGACAACGGCACGTGGATCGTGCACGGCGACACGTTCCAGCGAGTCGGCTCGATCGCTTCACCAACGACGATCGCAGCCGGCACCGAAATCGCCATCGGGCGTTCTCGGTTCCGGGTGCTCGACATACCGGACTGAGGACGAGCAGCTGACGTGTTGCTTATTCCGGCGGCTTCTGCTCGGGCGGCGGCTGATAGTCGAAGTTGTTGTAGCCGTACGCCGCGGCCGGAACGTGCTGCGGGTTGGACAGCGTGAAGATGCCCTTGTCCTCCCCAATCGCCTTGATCGCGTGATCGATCGCGGCGTTCGAGTCGCCGAGCGCGTACCGGTTGCCATCGGCGACGTTCATGTACGCGTCGTTGAAGTTCTTGAGGCTCTCCTTGTCCTTGTAGATCGTGCCGGCGTGCTTGTAGTTGTCGTCGCCGGGGTTGGTGTCGTTGTACTTGGCGTCCCAGCCCGCGAGGCTGTACGTGCCGACGTTCTTGCCCGACTCGTCGGTAACGACCGCCTTGAAGTGCGAACCAGCGACTGCGACCGGCTTCTGATAGAAGTCGTAGCGCACCTTGTCCTGGCCGGGCTCGCCGATGGTCGGTGGCTCGTCGGCGAACTCGCCGTTGTGCTTCGCCGCGTCCGCAGCACGCGTGATCCAGTTGCCGTGGGCTTTCTTGTCGTCCTTCTTGTCCTTGTCCTCGGGCTCGTCGGCCGTGCCCTCGGTGTCCGTGCGCGTAACCGGGTTGTTGTTGCAGTACGCGTAGCGGTTGAGACCGACGGTGTTCTCGCCGTCGATCACGAGATCGGGTGACACGAAGCGACCGAGCGCCGGATCGTACGAACGGTTGTGGAGGTCGATGAGACCAGAGGCGTCCTGCCGCTGACCGGTGAAGCCGCGCGGCTCGGACGTTCCGGTGGACGACAGCGTCTCGCCGTACGGGCGGTATTTTTTGCGATGTGCCTCGGCGCCCGACGAGCTGGTCTCCGCCTGGATCGAGCCGAGATGATCGGTGTGCACCCAGTACGACGTGGTGCCATCGCGGCGCGCGACCGTGATGTCGCCGACCGTGACGTACTTGCTCGCGTTGCCGCCGACCTGGATCTCGAAGTTGTCGCCGAGGAATCGGCGCGTGATGCCGTTCTCGATTTGCTGCACGCGGGCGCCATCGGCGTCGTACGTGTAGGCGACGTTCGCGGGCCCGCTGATCGTGGCCAGTCGGTTGTCGCCGTCCCAGGTCAGCGTGCGGCCACCGCCCGCGGTCATGAGACCGGCGGCATCGTAGCTGTACGTGTTCGAGCCCGCCGCGGTGACTGCATGCGGACGCGACGTGCCGTACGTGTAGCTGCCGAGCCGAGAGTTGGCCGTGATGTTGCCGATCGCGTTGTACGTGAACGTCTGGTTTTGCGTCGCGTCGGACGTGTTGGTCGCCGAGAGCAAGCGATCGAGCTCGTCGTACGCGTACGTCCAGCCCTCGTTCGCGATCGGGCTCGTCACGCTGGTGATGAGGCCCCTCGCGTTGCGCGTGTAGCCGAGGTTCTGGATCGTGGTCGCGCCGGCTGTCGTCGAGATGCGGGTGAGCCAGCCGCGCTGCGCCGAGTACGTCCGCGTGTTGACCGCACCATTCGCGCTGTCGATTCGCGCCACCTTGTCGTCGGCGCCGTAGAGCACCGAGGTGACGTAACCGGGGATCGATGCGAGCCGGCCTGCGGAGTCGTAGACGAGCGGCGTGCCCGGCGTACCGAGCGTGTCACCGTCGGGATAGGTCGTCCACAGCGCGCGACCGCCCGCGTCGAAGCCGCGCGTGAACGTGTAACTCGTTCCACCTGTCACGCGCACGGTCTTCACCGAGCGACCGGCGGCATCGTAGTCGAGCGTCTTGCTGCCGGCGCTGTCGGTCATCGCCGTCAACTTGCCCTTGTTGAAGTAGCCGGTGCGGACTTGATCGTAGGTCCAGCTCACCGTGACCGCTGAGCCCGTGCCCGCCTTGCTCGTCTTGCCGGTCTTGCGATCGAGCGCGTCGTACGTGAAGTCCGTGCGCTGAGCCTTCGCGTCCGTTTGCGACGTGAGCCGGTTCGCGCCATCGAACGCGTAGCTGGAGGCGCCCGAGTCCGGATCGGTCATCGCCGTCGTGCGAGCGAGCGAGTCGTTCACGTAGTTGATGCTGTTGCCGCTCGGATCGGTAGATCGGATGAGGTTGCCGCGCGCGTCGTAGAGGTACGCCGTGACCTGGTACGCACCACCGACGTATTCCTTGTGCGTCACGCGCCGGCCGTCTGCGTCTTTGATGTTGATCATGCTGTGGCCGAGCTCGTCGGTCTCGGTCGTCGTCCACAGGCTGTAGCTCGTGGTCTTGAAGCTGCCGTCCGCGTGCGTGACCTTGATCGGACGGTCGAGCGCGTCGTAGTCGGTCGTGGTCGTGTAGGTCGTCGGTTGCGGTCCCGACGCCCAGTAGTACGGACGCGTCTTCGACCTCTGCTCGCCGCGCGCGTTGTATCCGGTGTCGACGTAGATGTTCCCGCTCGCGGCCGGGCCCTGTTTCACGGTGCGCCAGATGCGCTTGTGGCCGTCGAGGTACTCGCGCCGCCACATCGCGGTAGCACCGCCGTCGGCGGCAGGCGTTTCGATCTGCTCGTACTGGCTCGTCGCATCACCGAGGCCGAGCCACGTGTGACGCTCGAAGTTGCCGCCCGGCTCGGTCCTCTGCGAGAGGCGACACAGCGGGTCATAGGTGAGCGCGGTCGTCTGACTGTTGAGATCGACGAGCTGAGATTTCTCGCCGCAGACGGTGTTCCAGCTCGTCGTGGTCACCTGGCTGAGCGCGTTGGTCTCCGACGTCGCGAAGATGTGGTAGGTCGCATCGAACGCGGTCGTCGTCCGCGCACCGAGCGCATTGATCGTCGCAGTCACGTTGCCGTACGTGTCGTATTCCTTGCTCGTGTTGACGAACGAGCTCGGACTCGACAGCCACCGCGACTCTTTGGTCGGGTTGCCGACCGACGGAGCCTGGTTCCAGGTGGCCGCACCGTCGTAGTAGGTCAGCGTTTCGTTGAGGAGCGTGCCGGCCGTACCGACGCCTGCGAACGACTTCACGTCGGCCGGCTTGTTCACGATGTACGCGGTCGTGTTGGGCACGAACGTGTTCGATTGCGTGTCCTCGTCGCCGGTCGTGTCGTAGTCGCCGTACTCGACCTCGGTGACGGCGTCGCCGTACGCGTTGAACGTGCGGCTCACGTATTTGCGCTTGCAGTCGGCGCCCGGGCACGCGGTACCCGCGTTGATGAACGTGTAGTCCCAATTGCCGGTGCGCAGCGACGTCCACGGCACCGTGGCGCCGTTGGTCGTGTACTCGTAGATCTCCGACGACAGGAGCTGGCCGTTGCCCGCGCGATGATCGATGCGTTCGGGCTTCGACGCCGAGCCATAGTCCTGGCGAAACCAGGTCTCGTTGTACGGGCACACCGACTCGCCGGTGATGCACGGCCGCGTCTCCTTCTCGTAGCGAAAGCCCATGAACCGATGCTCGATCCGATCGTAGAGGCCACCGCTGTACGTGTAGTTGGTGGTCCAGACGCCGCCGCGGCCATCGTTGAGCGTGATCGACGCCGCCGTCTGCATGAGCGGTGGGTTGTTCGTGTTGGTCCATGCCGACGAAGGCGCGTACGCCACGCTTGTCGTCGCGCCCAAGCTGCCGCGGATCGAGGTCATCAGGTCGGGGTACGGCCCGGTCATGTTCCAGATGCGCCGCGACCGGATTCCGAAGAACGAATCCATCGTGACCATCTCGGAGAGTCCGTCGCCGTTGACGTCGGCGGCGAGCAGCTTCGTGCCATCGCCGAACGCCGACTGCGTATCCACCGCGCCACCGACAAAGTTGTCGCCGACCGACAGCCAGATCTTGCGCTGCTCGATGCCGAGGCCGACAGACTCGATCGTGATCAGATCCGATCGACCGTCGCCGTTGACATCCTCGGCGAGGAACCAGTCGCCCGCGTCATAGAACGGCACGCTGACCTCGGAGACTTCGGTGAACCCCTTGCCCGTCGAGTGCCACACGCGGCGGACGCGGTTGCCGAAGAACGACGCGAGATTGACGAGGTCGTCCTTGCCGTCGCCGTTGACGTCCATCGCCAAGAACGGCGACCACGCGGTGACCACGCCGTCCTTCTGCGCCTCCACGACTTGGCCATCGCATTGGTCGGTGACTCCGGTCGCGAAGCCGGTGCCGGTGGAGATCCAGGTCGTGCGTTGAACTGCGCTGAAGTAGTCCTTGAGCTGGACCATGTCCATCTTGCCGTCGCCGTTCACGTCGAGCGTCAGGACGAGATACTTCGGGTCGGTGTCGAAGTTCAGCGTCTGTCCCTCGGTGAACGCGGTGCCGTTCGAGAACCACACGCGACGCCCCTCCGCCCCGAACAACACGCTCGGGTACTGCTCGACGAGATCGGTCTTGCCGTCGCCGTTGACGTCCAGCGCGAAGTAGCGCGAGTCCGCGGACGTCGTCTTCATGCAGCATGCATCCGACGCTTGGTTGAAGCGCGTGCCATCCGACAGCCATACGCGACGCCGCTCCGACCCCCAGCTCTCGTACAGCTCGATGATGTCGCCCTTGCCGTCGCCGTTGACGTCTGCAGTCAGAAACCGTGTCGTCGTGGCCGTCGCCATCCCGCTGTCGCTCGAGCTCTGTACAAACCCGCTGCCCGTCGAGATGTGGGCGACGCGGTAGCGCGTGCACAGAATGAAACACGCGTTGTAGATCTCGAGCATGTCCGTCTTGCCGTCGCCGTTGATGTCGATCGCGAAGTAGTCCGCATCGGTGTTGTTACTCACACCGTTGTCGGTGGTGCCCGATACGAACGACGGCGCGCCGCTCTGGTACTGCATCGTGATCGCCGGCAGGCTCGTGCCGCCGGTGACCGTTCCCGTACCGTCCAGCGTCGCGTCGGTGCCGAACTGCTGCACGCTCGTCAGTAGCGAGCGCGACGTCGAGCCACTCGTCCCATACGACAGCTTGTACGCGCGCACGCGGCTGCCACTCACCGTCACGTCGATCGTCTTGATGCGGCCGAACACGTTCCGGACGCCGACACCAACCGCGTTGCTCGGGCGATCCGTGCGCTGCTCGTAATAGAACGTGACGCTGGTGCCGTTGTAGCTGACCGACTGCGGATACTCCCAGCAGCAACCGAATTGATTGACGGCCCACGTGTAGTTGACCGTGTTGCCGCGCGTGTCGATGACCTGCGAGAGGCCCCATCGGTAGACATCGACGTTGTTGTTGACGGTGTACACAGGCGCGTAAATGCGACGCGTGCCGTCCTTCTGGGTCACGGTCCAGCGACTCGCGGTGCCGGTACCGGTGAGCGCGATGCGCAGGTAATTCTCGACCTTCGTCGAGTGCGTGCCGCCGCTCGTGCAGCTCGGGCTCACGCTCCCGGCGACACATGCAACGAGCTCTTCGCCGTCGAGCAAGAAGATGTCGCTCGCGTTGTACTTCGGTGCGCCTTTGCCCGGGCTCGCGCGCTCGACGATGCCGATGCCTTCGAGGCTCCAGCCGACGCCGACCCAGCCATTGCCGTCGGACGAGTCGTACTTGAGACCGAGGTTTGGCGTGAGGTCGCGAAACGCAGGGACTTCGACGCGAATCTGCTCGCTGAACGTGCCGTGCGATGCATCGACCACCCACGTCTTCGCCGTGGTGTCCTTCTTGTCCGTCTTGGCGTTCGCCGTGCCGAACGTACCGGCGACAAGGCATACGACGAGCAGATCGCTGCGCTTGGACATAGCTCCCCCTGTCCGACGCTGTCCCTCGCGTCGGCGAACTCGAACGTATTCGAAGCCACGCGCCAGGGCGCTACGATCCCGTCCCTCGCGCGAGATAAACACGTTATATACCTCACGCACGAGAGTCAACACGAATGAATTTCGCGTGTTGTTCAGAGTCTGAACGAACTGTTCAGATCCAGTTCGCACGATGCGAAGCGCGCGCGCGAAAGCGCTCCTATGGTTGGACCGGCGCTAACTCCGGAAGCGCGCGATCGCAGTCGCGGGACCACTTGGTCAGGCGGGCACGAGGATCAGCGCCACTGATAGCCAACCATCAGCGCGCCTTGCCACGACACGTCCGAGTTGATCGTGAACGGATTGTTGGCGCCAGGATCCGAGTGCCAGATCGGAATGCCGATGCCAATCGGCTGCACCGACGCGATGAAGCCGTTGTGCGCGCGGTACTGCACCGACGACGCGACGCCGAGCCCGACACCAGTGACGCTGTCCCATTCGCCGGGCATGTCGAACATGTCGACCTTCATCCAGATGCGACCGACGCTCGGACCGCCTTCGACATTGATCACGAAGTCGCCCGAGTACGTCGCGATCGGCAGGCGCCAGTCGTAGGCGCCGAGCAACTCGATGCCCGCGCCGTAGAGCTGCACCGACAGATCGGGAATCGATGCGGAGTCGGAGTCGTAGCTAAGCGAGAGGCCGATGCGAAACTGCGGCGCGCTCTCCATCGGCATCGGCATGAAGATGTCGACGCGCGGCGCGCTGTTGTCGCCGTCGGTCGAGAAGCCGCCGAGTAGCACGAGGCCGTGGCGATCGACGGTGTGCTCCGAGAGCGGGCGGCCGACTATCATCGGCTGCTGCGTCCCGTAGCCAGGCTGACCGTACGCAGGCTGTTGACCGTACGCAGGCTGTTGACCGTACGCAGCCGGTTGGCCATTCGCAGGCGGCTGACCATATGCAGGCGCTTGGCCATTCGCAGGCTGCTGACCGTACGCGGGCGCTTGACCATTCGCAGGCTGCTGACCGTACGCGGGCGCTTGGCCATTCGCAGATGCGGATGCGCCTGCCGTCTGCGGGGCTGCAGCTCTAGGCGGCGCGGACGTTGGTGTCCCAGGTGCTGGCGGCGCGGCTGGCGCGGGTGCCTGTGCACGCGCGATGTGAGTCGACAGCACCACCACACACCCCGCGAGTGCAATGAAACGCATCGCGACCATTCTAGGTGTTCGGGGCTGGCGTCGACAGCAGCAATTGGTTGCAGTTCGCTGTGTGACGCGATCGCACGGGCACAGTGTGGGCGTCTTGCGTCCACGCAGTTTCTGCAAATCGTGGGCGGAGCCACAGCAGCTGCTCTGCACGGGAACAGGTGCAGCGATTGTGGCAATGCGCGAGAGTCGTAGTCCGGCCATGAAGCGCGAGCACCGCCGCTGGCCGCTAACGAAGGCCTGGCCGGGTGTGCGTCACATGACCTGCCCGGGAACTTCGAACGGATCGATGAGCCCGAACAGTTGCCAATCGAACACGAGCAGCTCCGTTCGGGGTGGCGAGACCGGCAAGCCGAAGTCTGGAGGCTTTCCTGGATCGCCGGTGGTCCAGCCCGCAAACGCCTCGGCGCTCGTGAAGCGATCGAACGGCATGCCCTCGTAACGGCGATCCTCGTGATGCTTGCGCCAGTTGTTCAGCACGTACGCGATGACATTGCGCGCGTAGTGCGCGGTCTTGATCTGCTTCGCCTTGTAGCGAAACGCGAACACCTTGCCTTCGCGTTCGAACGCGGCATTGAGCGCACGCGCCGCGCGGATCGCGAACCGCTGCATGCCGCGGGCAAGCGCCTCCTTGTGCGCGGCCTCGACTACGAGGTGCAAGTGATTGCGCTGGATCGAAATATGGACGACGCGAAAGCTCGCGCCGTCGACGAAGTACAGCAGCGCCTCACGAATGGCCTCGTAGCCGTCGCGCTGACGCAGGCGCGGCACGGAGGAGAGCACGCGCAGCATGACGTGTACCGGATGCTTGAAGAAGAGGTCCGGTCGTTTCGCGTGCGAAGGGTCGTACTTGAAGTCGTCCGACTTCTTGCGACCCGCGTTCGGCCGCTTGCCGCCACGCGGCGCCTTTCCCGTCGACAAAACACCCGCCATTTGATTTGGCAGTAACATGTCGCTCTGACATCGAGTTGTCGAGCAAACCGATCGCGAACGCGAGGTATCGTTGTGGGCCGGAGCTCATCGTTGAACGGCACGCGCTCGAGATCGGAAGCATCTCGCGATCGGATCGCCGTGTTCCGCGCACGGCATCGCACGCCGCGATCGGCAGCTGATTCGCGCCCGGATCGGAGGCACGTCGCGATCAGATCACGGTTGATCCGCACCCGCATCGGAGGCCCCCTGCGATTGGATCGTCGCTGATCCGCGCGCCCGACATCGGACACAGGTCGCGACGGCGCTGATCCGCGCGCGCGACATCGGATCGCTGTTGATCCGAGCACTCGATATCGGAAGCGCCTTGGTATCGGCTCGCCGTTGATCTGAGCGCTCGACACCGGATGCGGGTCGCTATCCGATCGGCGGGGTTCCACCAGTTGGCCGAGGCGTCGCTATCGAATCTGGTCGAGACCGCGAACGCCGCCCGCCTGCCCGCGCGACCCCGCATACGTGTTCGTACCGCTATTGCCCACGTCTTCCGCGAAACCACGCGATACCGGTGCCGCCCGCATTGTCTTCCGCGAAACCACGCGATGCACGTGGCCCACAGGGTAAGAATACCCATGCGCTCGCGTACCCTCGCGCTTCTGGTTCTGGCCGCCGCCCCTCGATTCGCAGCGGCCGATCCGAAAAAGCTTTCGCTCGACGAGACGATCACCAAGGCACTCGCCGGCCCGAAGGCGCGCATGGCGCGCGGCGACGCGGACACTGCTGCTGGGCGGCTCGGCGAAGCGAAGGCGCTGCGCTTGCCGCGCATCAAGGGCACGTTCTTCGGTACGGCGAGCCCGAAGATCGACTGCCTCCCCCCGGACTGTACGAGGACGGATCCGGAGAACTTCGCGTTCCGCTACGAAGGGCTTTACGTCGGTGCGTACCTCGACGTCGAGCAGCCGCTGTTCGCGCCTGGCAAGAGCCACGGTCTGGAGGCAGCGAAAGCTGGCGTCGAAGCGCAGGAGCTACTCGCCGACGAAGCGGCCGGCGATCTGGCCGTCGACGCCGCACGCGCGTACTGGGGTGTGAAGCTCGCGCGCGAGATGCGCTTCATGCTCGAAGATGGCATCGACGAGATCGGCAAGGCGATCGAACGCATGGATGCACGCACGGGCAAGGACGCGCCGTCGCCGCAAGATCGGCAACGCGTGGCGGTGCTGCTCGCCGAGGCGAAGGTGCAGCGCGCCGATGCGAAAGCGGCGGAGCGGCAGGCGCTCGCCGGGCTACGCGCGCTGACCGGCGTCGCCGATGCCGATGTCGACGACGATCCACTTGCGGCGTTGGAGCTACCGCTACCGACGAACGCCGCAGCGAAGGACCGCCCGCAAGCACGCGCCGCGAAGCAAGGCGCCGTCGCCGCCGACGAGCTCGTCTCGTTCCAGACCTCGTACTATTACCCTGACCTCTCGCTTGTCGGTCGCGGGTTCGCAACAACGGCACAAGGCGCCGACGATCCGCCGAGCGCGTATGCCTACGATCCGTACAATCGCTGGGGCGCCGACCTCTCGCTCGTCGTGCGCTGGACCGCCGAGCCGTGGAGCGTGAACGCGCGCGTCAAGCGTGCTCGTGCGGAGGCGCGCCGCGCGCATGCACTCGACGATCTCGCTGCGTCGGGCGCGCAGTACGATCTCGAAACCGTGCTCGGCGAAGCCGAGGCCGCGAAGGAGAAGCTGACCGCCGCGGCAGATGGCGAGAAGGCCGGGCGCGCGTGGGTTGTCACGCTCGCGCAGGCGGATGTGATCGGTGCGGTCGAGTCGAAGGACTTCGCCGACGCGTACATCGCGTGGTTCCGCATGAAGGCGAACTGGGCGCTGTCTGCGTTCCAGTGGAACGTCGCCGTCGTGCGGATCGGGCGCGCCACAGGCAAGTACCGCGCGAAGCTCTAGTTTGCAGGAGGATGCGTGACGGACAGCTGGACCGAGCGGCAGTTGAACGTCTGTGAGCAATACGGCGTGTCGTCGATTCCATGTCGACCCGACGAGAAGGTCGGGATCGCACGGAATGTTCAGACCGGATTGCTCCCAGTCAACGGCGCGCGCCACCTAGCCCGGCAAAGTTCTAGCGAATGCAATCGCTACGACCTCTTCCGAGGTTTTGTCATGCCGGCGGCGGCGTGGTATCCAATCACACTAAATCCACACTAAATCTCGACGTGGACGGGCGAACGTCGTCGCTCCGCCCGCTTCGGCGCCCAACTGGGCTGTATTACGACGGGCGCCCCGAGCGGAAAGGACCTGAATGGCAAATCAACGAGGAACCTTCGCCAAACGAAACCGCGAGATGAAGCTGAAGGACCGCGCGCGCGAAAAAGCAGAACGTCGCAACGAGCGCCGTGACAATCCTCGGGAGCAGAAAGGCCCCGAGATCGCGTGGGACCAGGCGGGTGGAGTCGGCAGTGTGGTGCGGGACAATCCCGATCCAGCACCCGTGGCAGGTGGCGTGACCGCCCCGCCTACGCCGGCCACCGACGACAGTACTGACACCGATACGTAGTTCCGAGCGACCGGCTCGATCCCGATCGGCTCGAGGACTAGATCTTGTGTGCCGCGAGCCACGCGTCGCACTCGGCGAGCGGCTCCTTCGCGGCTGCGCCAACCTCGGCCCACGCCGCGCGCGCTTCGGTGACGAGCGTGACGGCGCGCTTCTTGTCGCCGCGATCCCACAGCGCCTTCGCGAGGTCGAGCTTGACCTCGGCTGCCGTCGAGGCATCGACCGTCTTCTTCGCCGCGATCGCGAGCGCACGTTCGAGCAGCGGAATCGCCGCCGCCGGCTTGCCGAGCTTGACGTGCGTCTTCGCGAGCAGCAGCAGCTCGGTGAGTAGGTCCGGATGCTCGGGCCCGAGCTTCTCGCGAATCGCGAGCGCTTCGATCGCGAGCTTCTGCGCCTCGGCCGGCCGCTTCTCTTCGAGCTCGAGCAATGCGAGGCCGCTCAGCGACGTCGCGATGTCGGGATGGTTGGCTTCGAGCACCTTGCGGCGAATCGTGAGCGCCCGCTCGAGGTACGGCCGCGCTTCGGGGTTACGGTGCATGCTGCGGAGGAGGCGGCCGAGGTTCGCGAGCGTGGCGGCGGTTGCTTCGGATTCGGGGCCGCTGTGCTTCTCCTTGAACTCGAGCGCGCGCAGGCCGACCTTGAGGGCTTCCTCTTGCTCGCCGAGATCGTCGAGGATCACGAGCAGGTTGTTGAGGCCCATGCCGACGTACGGATGATCGGGCCCGTATGCGGCGGTCCAGATCCGCAGCGCGGCTTCGAAGTGCGGCTTCGCTTCCTGCAGCTTGCCCGCGCGGCGTAGCGAGCCGCCAACCATCAGCCGCGCCGTACCGACCGCCGGATGCTCCGGTCCGTACGTTTTCTCGAGGATCGCGTACGTGCGTTCCGAGTGACCACGACCGGTGTCGTACTCGCCGAGCGCGTCGAGCACGATGGCGAGGTTCTGGTGAATCACCGCGACTTCGGGATGGTCTTCGCCGACGAGCTTCGTGCGCATCGTCAGCGCCTGCTCGAGCAGCGCGCGCGCTTCTTTGTAGTGTCCGCGATCCTCGTCGATGATGCCGCGGTAATACGCGAGCTCGGCAATGCGCGCTTCGTCGTCGGCACGAGTCGCGAGGGCCTCTGCGGCCGGGACCAGCGCATCCGCTTCGAGGTAGCGCTTCTCCTGGTGCCCGAGTGCGAACACGAGCCCGTTCACGACGCGCGAGAGCAGAATGTCGTCGCGCGATGCGGCTGCCGCCGGCAGGGCCTTGCGCAGCTGCTCCTCGGAGATCTTGGCGTCGCCCAGCTCGTTGAAGATGTCGCTCGTGCGATAGCGCGCCTCGGCTTCGAGCGGCGGATAGCCGAGCGCCGCAGCTTCATCGGCGAGCGCGACCGCCGTCGGTGCGAGCGCCTTTGCTTTTCCGGCACGGAATTGCGCGAGCTCGGTATCGAGCTTCGTGCGCACCGCCGCGATCTTGTCGCGCAGCATCGGATCGGTCGGCAGCGGCACGCGGGTCGAGAGTCGCTCCGCGTTCGCGCATTCGCTCAGGTCCGGCAGGACGGCCACCGCCTTCACCGCTTTGTCGACGATGTCGGCTTCTGCGCGCGTGAAGAGATCCACCTGCGCGCCGATTTCTTTCGCGCGCCGATCGAGGCACTGCATGCGCAGATCGAGCAGGTTCGCCGACTGCGCGTGCTGCACCTCGGTCGCCTCGCATGCCGAGACCCACGCGCCGCGCCACTGCGTCGTGCGCTCGTCGAGCTCGCCGGCGACGCGCGCGAACGTGTCGGCGGCGTACGGCCGCTTCGTCGCTTCGAATGCCGCCTTCATCTTTGCTTTCGCGCCCGCGTTCCACACCGCATCGATCGCCGCGTTTGTAGGCACCTCGCATGCCTTTGTTTGCGTGCGCGTCGCGCCCCACGCGATGCCCGCACCCGCGAGCGCCACACCGACACCGACGACCGCTGCCACCTTGCGCGTGCGCGCCGGATCACGCGACAGCTCGCGGAGGAGGTCCGACATCGACGCGTGGCGCTGCTTCGGATCCGTCGCGAGACCGCGAACGATCACCCGGCGCAGCCACATCGGCACCGAGCAGTCATGCGGCAGCGGCGGGATTACCCAGCGCGCCTCGTCCATCGCGTTCGGATCGGGCTCGCCGGTGTCGCTGATCGTCGGCAGGTCGAACGGACGCACGCCGAACACGCCTTCGTACAGCGCGAGGCAGAAGCTGAACTGATCGGAGCGCGCGTCGGCGGGCTTGCCTGCGAGCTGCTCGGGGGACATATACGCGGGCGTGCCGAGTAGCGTGCCCGCTTGCGTCGCCTCGCGACTCGGCGAGCTCACGTGCGGCTCGTGCGGCTCGGTGGCCGGCTCGTCGCTGTCGGTGTGCGGCGCGCCGACGCTGCGCGCGAGACCGAAGTCCGTGACCAGTACGCGGCCATCGACCCGAACGAGCGCGTTCGCCGGTTTGAAGTCGCGATGAATGATGCCTGCGGCGTGTGCAGCCTCGAGGCCCCTGCCCGCTTGGACGAATGCGCCGACGACCTCGCGCCAGTTGCGCTTGTCTTTGAGCCAGGCCTCGAGCGTCTTGCCGTCGACAAGCTCCATCGCGACGAACATGTCGCTGTCGTGCGTGCCGACGTCGTGGACGACGACGACGTTCGGATGCGACAGCTTCGCCATCGCCTTGCCTTCACGCATGAGGCGCGACTGGTGCTCGCGTGACGTGCTGCCGGGACCTGCGCGGAGCAGCTTGATCGCGACGCGACGATCGAGCTCGGGATCGTAGGCAGCGAATACCTGGCCCATGCCGCCCGCGCCGAGCAGATCGATCACGACGTAGCGATCGATGATCGCGCCGCGGCCAATGCGCGGTGGGGCCGGCGCCGCCTCGGCACCGCCTACCGTTGCCCCCAATGCATCGACGTCGCGACCGCTCACCGCCGTCCATGATAACGCGAACGCTATGGGAGCGGGATCGCCCAGACGACGTGATCGTCCACACCGCACCGCTGACCTGCGGCGACTAGAGCGAGCCGCTGATCACGACGCCGACTTGTTGCGCGTCGACGACCGGCGCGACCGTCGTGCCGCTCGGCATCGTCAGATACAGATATGTGCCGACTCCAATCGCACCGAGGCCCGCGATGAACAATCCGGTCGCGATGTGTTGCTTCGTGCGCGCCGACGAGTAGCTC
This sequence comes from Kofleriaceae bacterium, assembly GCA_036274355.1. Taxonomy (GTDB): domain Bacteria; phylum Myxococcota_A; class Polyangia; order Haliangiales; family Haliangiaceae; genus JABFXX01. Next base: position 14,273 of record DASUFX010000388.1, read on the forward strand.
GGCATCTCGCCCTTCGCGACCGCATCATCGTATGCGGTTTTCGTGTGACGCGCCCACAGCGGCGACGCGATGCACAGCACGAGGCCTGCCCCGCCAAACGTCGCTGCCATCACCGTGCGCCCGAGCGTCGACGGTGCGCTGGTATCCGGGCCCGGCCCGACGATGACGTTCTGCCCACCGCCACCACCGCCGGCGGCGGCCAGCTCCGGGATCTTGATCGTTCCGGCGTCGATCGCGTCGACCTCGAATTCATGCCGATACGTCTGCTTGCCGTCCGCTCGCGCTTCGAGATTGTGCGTGCCGCGATCGACCTCGACACGCGCGTAGTCCGTCGGCGCGATCAGCTTGCCGTCGATCAGCACCTCCGCGCCCTCGGGCACGGTCAGCTTCACGACCGACACCTTCGCGGCGAGCGACAGCGTGTGACGCTTCGCTTCGTCTTCGTAGGCGGGAAGATGCGCCTCGGCCGCCGCGACCTGCGCCTTGCGGAACCAGTACAGCGATGTCGCGTACTGCTCGAGTAGCTCGTAGCAGAGGCCGAGGTTGAGCATCACGCCCGGCGCGGTCGGATCGAGCGCGATCGATTCCTCGAACTTCTCGCATGCAGCCTTCGTCTGCTTGCTCGTGAGTAGCTCGCGGCCTTCGAGAAAGATCGCGTTCGCTTTCTCGATGTCCTCGGGCGACTGCGCGGCCGCGTGGCCACACAGTGCGCACACGAGAAGAACAATCCCGAGTGCGCGCATCGCCGCTAGTTTACCCGTTGGGGCAGCCGTGCGGGTGCAAGTAGATGTCACACGGCGGCGGCTTCGGCTTCGTGGGCGCCGGCTTTGTCGCCGCGGGCTTCGGGCGCGCCGTCTTCGGGCGCGGCCGCTTCGTCGTCTTGGCGGTGGCCACGGGCGCTGTCGCTGCGTCCATGTCGATCGTGGCTTGGTCGACGGCCGGCACCGTCGGTACGGTTGGCTCCGGCGCAGGCGGCTGCTCGGTCGGCACCGCCTCCGCCTCGATCGGCTCGACCGTCGGCATCACCACCGGCGCGGCCTGCTTCGCGGGAGCCGCATCGGCATCCGAGCGCCAGCGGTTGATCCACAGTGCCGGGATCACGCCGACCACGACCGCCACCATGGCCGCCAGCGCGTAGAGCACCGCCCCTCGCCTGGTCTTTGGCCACAGGGAGGTGTGCTCGCTGGCCTCGAGGCGATTGTCGACCACTGCGGCAAGGGTAACGTGCCCGGGCTAACGGCTCAATTGCCGTCTAATACGCCAAGGCAGCGTTTCTCCTAGCGGACGATGATCACACCGATGCGAGCGAGCGTCGGCCGGGTCTTCAGGGCCCCCACCGCCATGGCCGCCGCGCAGCTGGTCTGCTCGATATGGGCGAGCTTGACCTCGTGGACCCCGGGCGTCGACGGCACCGTGACGTTGAACGCCTTGTTGTTGAACGTCATCCCCGGGTAGACGCCCGCACCGCCGTCGAACAGGCAGCCCTGATCGGTTTGGTCGATCCCATAGACGACCTGCGCCGCGCAGGCCGCACAGTTGTTCTGCACCCAGGTCTGCACGTTCGCACGTGCCGCGAGGATGGAGCCGCCGGCTGCGATCACCACGGGCGACGTGCCATCGAGCGTGACATTCGTGACGAGATAGCCCGCATTGATCTGCGCGGTCGTCGCATCGATCGACATCGTCTCGGTCGTCGTCGGGCTTTGCGTGCCGCCCGAGACGCCGAAGTACTTGATGGTCGTCGTCGTCGAGATCGTGATGCCTTTGATCGGCGTCACCGCGAACATCGTCGCCGTCGAGTCGACGCTCGGCTCACTGCCGTCGGTCGTGTAGTAGATCATCGTGCCCGGCTGGTCGGCCGCGAGCGTGATCGCGTACGACTTCGGATAGCCGCCATAGAGCGACGCGGCTGGCCCGGGCGACGAGAACACCTTCGGCGCGTTGCCCGTCAGCCCGCCGTCATCGTCGCCGCTGTCGTACGGCTCGATCGGGAACACGATATGGCACCCGCTTGCGAACAACAGCAGCAGGCAGGCGCGCCACACGCCCCTAGTCTATCAGTACTCGACGACGGCGCGGATCGACTTCCCTGCGTGCATGAGGTCGAACGCGTCGTTGATGCGGTCGAGCGGCAGTTTGTGCGTGATCATCGAGTCGATTTCGATCCGCTTATCCATGTACCAGTCGATGATCCGCGGCACGTCGGTGCGGCCGCGAGCCCCGCCGAAAGCCGTGCCTTTCCAGACCCGCCCGGTGACCAGCTGGAACGGGCGCGCCGAGATTTCCTGGCCCGCCCCCGCCACGCCGATGATCACGCTCACACCCCAGCCGCGATGGCAGCACTCGAGCGCCTGGCGCATCAGCTTGACGTCGCCGACGCACTCGAAGCTGTAGTCCGCGCCACCGCCGGTGAGCTCGATCAGCGCGCCGACGAGCTTGTCGCCGTGGTCCTTCGGGTTCACGAAGTGCGTCATGCCGAGCGCGCGGCCAGCCGCCTCGCGCGCGGGGTTGATGTCGACACCGACGATCATCGTCGCGCCCGCCATGCGTGCGCCCTGCACGACGTTGAGGCCGATGCCGCCGAGGCCGAATACGACGACGGTCGCGCCG
>DASUFX010000389.1:0-5049 GCA_036274355.1 Kofleriaceae bacterium
TCGATAGACCGACCGACCTCGCCGGGCTCAGCTTCGAGCTCTACGTCGACGGGATGTTCTTTGCGCAGACCGAGGGCACGTTCGACGGAACGATCTATATCCCGGACGTTCCTGACGGTCCGTTCGTCCTAAAGACAAGCCGAGCGACCGAACAACCACACTGGGAGCAGCGCGAGGCGCATGACTTCGTAGTCGTCGCGCCGCGTGTAGGACGGCCGGACGCCGTGCTGGCAACGAGCGCGCCGTTGCATCTCCAGCTCGACAACCTCGCGCCATGGAGCTCGGACGATTGGCTAGTCGCCGATTGTTTCGAGAACGGAACCGAGCATTACCCGCTCACGTTGGATGCCCGCCTCGCAGTCGGCGCGACACAGGTCGACGCATCGTTCGACTGGGCGGATGCCGCGTGGGGACCATATCTACTCGATGGCGCAGCGGGCGATCGCGTGACTATTTCGCACTACGTCAACGATCCGCGCACGGACCTCGATGTTACGAGGCTCACCCAGGTCGCAACGGGCTCAGCGCCCTCGCAGACCGATGGAGCGCCGAGTGACTTCGCGGCTGCGTTCGTCGATGTCGCGGCGACGCTGTCACTCACCGTCCATGTGGATCTCGCTGCGCTAGCAGCGGCGGTGCCACAGACCAATCCCAACTGGGGCGTTACGTTACTCAAGGGACCGGGGTCGCATGACTTGGACTGGTTCGGTCCACAGCTCGTTTCGATCGGTGCGGTCAACCCGCCGATGGACGGCCAGGTCGTCGCCGCCACGACATACGGTGACCCGTTCAATCGTGATTGGCCGCTGCTCGTCGTCGCCGGCTATGGTGCGTTCGAGCTTCTGAGGGCCCCTGACGGCTCGGGCTATTCGGCTCGCCATTACGCGTACGACTCGCGCGTCTACGATGGCAGCGAGTACACGCTCGAAATCCAAGAGCCAGTCACATCGGGCACGCTGAACGACTATCCACTCATCGGCGACATCCCGTGGGACGGCAAATCGCCCGTGACCCTTCAGATCGACGTGCCGCCTGGACGAAACGGATTCTCCGCACTGCTCAACCTCGCCCAGTCAAATCGCGGACTGATCCGTTCAGACCGCAACGAGATCACGTTGCCGAGCGAGGCGGTGCGCATGGGTGTCGACTACTTCCTGGACGTTCATGTCAGTACCGAAACCGAGACCTCCAGCTCCGGCGTGTTCTCGACACTCGGCCCGTTCCGCCTCGTGCCGCCGTAGTGGCCATCGAGCAGTTTGCAGCGACGACGTTCGTGCTCAGCCACGAAGTTCGCGCTCACCGCGCTAGAACGAGCGCCGCAACAGCGGCAGCCGTACTTCAACGCCACGCTCGCCGCGATAGGAGGCGGCAGAGACGTCGATGTTCGGCAGTCGCAGGTCTAGCTGCTTGCCGCCGAGCCCGAGCGCGAGTCGGCTGTGAATGCGCGCCGTGCCGTCCACGACCTCGACGTTGCCGGCGAACCGCAGCTTCATGAGGTGGGCGTCACCGCCACCGACCGCGATCTTCGCCGCACGGTGCTCGGCATCGACCCGGACGTACAGCATGTCGTGGGTCAGCAGATCGACGTGCTGATCGAAGAACTGATTCGTCATCTCGACGACCTTGTCGACCATCTTTCCGGTCGCGGGCAGCGGTGCATCGTCGGCATGAGCGGTTGTCGTAAGCAGGGCGAGCAGGACCAGGTAGCGCATGCCCTACCCTCGCGCGTGACCGCGTGAAGGCACTGTAGGTGCACGGTGAAGTGCGCGTGATCGGGCCGTAACCAACGCGCGATCACGGCGTAAGCAGGCCAGGAGGAACCATGATTCGCGCCCTCGCTCTCGCAATGTTGTTCGCGGCTTGCAACGCCAACTCGTCGTCGGCCGCGCCCGCAGCCGAGACCAAGGCCGACGTGAAAACCCACACCATGAAACATCCCATTCGCACCACGAAACCGTCTGATGACGTGATCCGCAAAGAGCTCACTCCGCTGCAGTACGAAGTCACCCAACGGGATGGCACCGAGCCACCGTTCCACAACGAGTACTGGGACAACCACGAGGCCGGTATCTACGTCGACATCGTGACCGGCGAGCCGCTGTTCTCGTCGACGAACAAGTTCGACTCCGGCACCGGCTGGCCGAGCTTCTACAAGCCGATCGGCAACATCGTCGAGAAGCGCGATGTCTCGCACAGCATGGCCCGCGTCGAGGTTCGCAGCAAGATCGGCGATTCGCACCTCGGCCACGTGTTCGACGATGGCCCGAAGCCCACCGGCCTGCGTTACTGCATCGACTCGGCCGCGCTCCGCTTCATACCTGCGGACCAGCTCGAGGCGCAGGGCTACGCTCAGTTCACGTCACTGTTTGTGAAGCGCTAGGAACGACGCGAGCGTCTCGCGGTACTGCTTGAGCGCATCGCCGCTCTGCGCCTTCGCGAGATCATCGCTCGCCTGCTGCGCGACTTCGACCGCGCGCTTCTTGTCGCGTCCGCTGTCCCACAGCGCAAATGCGAGGTGGTAGCGCGTGGCGCCGATGTCGTACGCATCGGGGTCCTTGCCGAAGTCTTTGATTGCCTGCTCGAGCGGCGCGATCGCGAGCGCTGGCTTGTTCATGTGGCGCGCGATCTCACCCTGGTGACGCAGCACGAGCGCACGCTCGGTCGGATCGTTCGCGTGCTCGACCGCGGCAAACGCCTTTTGCAGGAGCGCGAGCGCGCTGCGATAGTCTTTGCACTCGTCGGCGATCTGCGCCGACAGATCGTAGGCGCGCTCGGCGAGCATCCAGCTCTCCTTACCCTTGGTCGTCGCGCGCGCGATCAGGTCGTCGAGCACTGCTTGCGCCTTGTCGGGCATCTTGTTGCCCACGTACGCGAGCGCCAGGTTGTAGCTGGCGACGAGAAGCGACGGGTGCTCGGGCGCGTACGACGCCGCCATCGTGTCGTGGACCTGCGTGTAGCGCTCGACCGCGGTGGCCGTATCGCCGGTGCGGAGCGCGAGGCTCGCGAGTCCCTGCAGTGGCATGAGCCGCTGCGGGTGCTTTGGATGATGTTGCTCGAAGACCGCGAGCGCGCGCGTGAAGTATTCGCGCGCTGGCTTGATGTCGTCCTTCGACGAATACACCGCACCGAGGTTCGATAGCGCGAGCGCGTAGTTGATCTGCGCCGTGAGCTTGCGCCGTTCCAGCGTTTCGATCACGCGCTTGTACGTGCGCTCGGCCGTTGCCCAGTCGCGCTCCGCGAACGCGATTCCACCGATCACGTTGAGCGTGAGCGCGACGCGCATGTGATCTTCGCCGAACGCTTCCTCGAGGATCTCGAGTGCTTGCTTGCAGCGCTCCTTCGCGGCCGGCAGCTTGCCCGCCTGCCGCTCGACATCGCACAGCGTCGAACGAATCAGACCGCGCTGACCGAGCCGGCGCGAGTCGTCGCCCGCCAGCGCCGCCGCGCGTTCGAGATGGGTACGCGCATCATCGAGCTTTGCCTCGGCGAGCGCGAGCGCGCCGAGCGAGTACTCGAGCCGCACCTGCAGGTCGGGGGTGTTCACGCGCGCCACGGCCGCTTCCGCCGCCTTCGCGTGCGAGTGCGCGAGCTCGAACCGGTGGTTCTGGGCGCCCGTGGTCATCACGAGCTCGATCCACGTCTCGGCGACGAGCCGATCATCCTTCGCGCGTTCGGCCGCATGCAGCGCCTTGTAGAGCTGGTCCTCGGCCACACCTTGGTTGTCGCGATCGATGTTGACGCGCGCCTGGACGAGCTGCGCCTCGGCAACCAAGCCGCTGATGTCGAGCGGCTCGACCAAGCGGACGACCTGCCCGGCCAATGCATCCGCCGTGTCGAGCTTGCCGCCATACTGCAACGCACGCGCGCGATCGAGTAGCGTGCGCGCCTCTTCGACGACCACGTGCGACGCCGGATCGTTCGGCACCGTGTACGACTCGGCGCCTGTACACGTGTACGGATCGCGCAGCGAGTACACGGCTTCGAGTGCATTGGGCAGCAGTGTCGGGTCGACGGTCGTGAACAGCTTCGTGAGCTCGCCGAGCTGGTGCTGCCCGCGATCGAGGCACGCGACCCGCCGCTCGAGTGCTTGCCGCGATTGCTCGCCGCGGTCGTAGGTCGCAACACACGCCTCGTGGCGGACCGCCACCCATGACTTCGCGTAGATGTCGATCGCGCGCGCGACGCGGTCGCCAAGCGCACGCGTCACCTCTTGTTTGCGTTGCGCGTTCCACGCGTCGCCCAGCGCGCCGTCATCGATATCGCAGCTCGGTGCCGATGACTGCGCCAGCCTGACCGCGACCGCGCCGGTCGCGAGCGCCGCACCGATGACGCCGCCGAACAGCAGCCGCCGACGCCGGCGCACCTTCGGATCGTCGGCGAGCGCGGTGAGCAGCTCGTGCATCGACGGATAACGTCCCGCCGGATCACGCGCGAGGCCGCGGCGCAGCACGCGCTGGATCCACGCCGGCAACGACGTATCGACCTCGCCGGGGCGCGTGCCCGTCAGCATCTCGTGCACGGTGACGCAGAAGCTGTACTGATCGCTCGCGGCGGTCGCTGGTTCGCGCCGCAGGATCTCCGGCGCCATGTACGCGGGCGTGCCTGCCACCGTGCCGTCGGGCGCCGCGTCGGTCGTGTGAGCGAGCCCGAAGTCCGACACGCGAACGTCCGCGTCGCCTCCGCACAGCACGTTCTCGGGTTTGAAGTCGCGGTGGATCACACCGGCATCGTGAGCGGCCGCGAGTCCGCGCCCTGCCCGCACGCACGCCGCGATCACCTCGCGCTGCGAACGGCCCTTGCAGTAACCGCGCAGCGTGTCGCCATCGACGAGCTCCATCGCGAGGTACACGCCGTGGTCGTCGGTGAACACGTCGTACACGGTCACGACGTTTGGATGGCGCAACCGCGCGAGCGTGCGCGCTTCGTCGCGGAGCTCGTCGCGCTTCACGTCGCGCAGCAGCTTGATCGCGACCGGCCGCGCAAGCTCGGGGTCGTACGCGCGCAGCACCAGCCCCATCGAGCCGCGGCCCAGCTCGCGCAGCACGTGAT
>DASUFX010000390.1:0-3120 GCA_036274355.1 Kofleriaceae bacterium
GGTGTCGCGCGTGATGCTCACGGCGATCACGGAACAGTCGCTGACGGCGATCGAGCCCCAGGCGGCGACGCGCAACGTGAAGGTCGAGGTCACGATTCCCGATGGGTTGGCGGTGAAGGCCGACCCCAAGGCGCTCGATCAGATCCTCGTCAATCTCATCGACAACGGCGTCAAGTACGCGCGCGCCGACGGCCACGTGTGGGTCGAGGCGCGCGAGGTCGGCGATACAGTCCGCATCGAGGTGCGCGACGACGGCCCCGGCATCGCCGACAAGCACCGGGAGCGGGTGTTCGAGCGGTTCTACCGGGCGGATCCGAGCCGAACGCGAGAAGCCGGCGGCACCGGCCTTGGCCTCTCGATCGTCAAGCATCTCGTCGAGAGCATGGGTGGCGACGTCGGGGTTGAGCCGAACGCGCCACGCGGTAGCATCTTCTGGTTGCGGCTGCCGCGAGCGGCCGAGCAGGTGACGGCATGATCCACTCACACACCAGCAAAGAGTTCGAAACCGAGCTGCGCAACCTGCGCGAGCGCCTGTGCCAGATGGGTGGCAAGTGCGAGCGCCAGATCGCGCTCGCGATGCAGGCTCTCACCGACCGCGACGACGAGATCGCGCGCAAGGTAATCGACGGTGACCACGCGATCGATCGCGATGAGACCGAGATCGACGAGCTCGCGCTGCAGATCCTCGCGACCCGACAACCGGTCGCCTCCGATCTCCGCTTCATCACGATGGCGCTCAAGTTCGTGACCGATCTCGAGCGCATCGGTGACCACGCCGCCGGCATCGCGAAGCGCGTGCTCGAGCTCAATCACGTGCCGCCGCTCGACAACGCACCCGATCTGCGGTCGTTCGCGCAGCTCGTGCTCAAGAACCTGCACGCGGCACTCGACGCATTCGTCGCGCGCGACGCCGACGCCGCGATGGGATTGATCCAGGCGGACCGCGAAGTCGACAAGCGCAACGCGAGCCTGTTCGCCGAATTGCTCGCGCACGTCGCGACGGATCCGGCGTCGGTCACGCGCGTGCTCCCGCTGACCTCGGTGTGCCGCTATCTCGAGCGCATCGGCGACCACGTGAAGAACCTCGCCGAAGAGGTCATCTACATGGTGCGCGCTGAAGACCTCCGTCACCGGCCGCTGCCAAAGCCGAAGAACTAGAGCGGAAGTTACGTGCTGTAAGTCGCAGCGCCGCGTGTCGTTGGATCGGCATGCGCTCACTTCTCGCGTCCGTCGTCCCGCTCGTATCGCTCGTCGCCACCAGTTGTGGCGGTTCCAAGATGTACGCAGCCGCGCCAAGCGAGATGGTGGCCGCAGGCGCGCCCCAGTTCTACGAGCCCACCGCGGCGAACAGCGAGGACTACACGAACTACGGCAAGAATCCGTGGGTCTCCGCCGCCGACGATCGCTTCTCGACGTTCGCCGCAGATGTCGACACCGCGTCGTACACGATCGCGCGCCGCAAGCTGCAGGAAGGCACGCTGCCGCCGCAAGCGTCGGTGCGCGTCGAAGAGTGGGTGAACTACTTCAAGTACAGCTTCCCAGCGGCCGCGCAGGGCACGCCGTTCTCGGTCGTGATGGAAGCGGCACCGCATCCGTTCGAGCCGAGCCGTCACGTGCTGCGCGTCGGCGTCGCGACGAAAGCGAAGACCGTGGGCGAGCGCAAGCCGAGCGCACTCGTGTTTCTCGTCGACGTCTCGGGCTCGATGAGCTCGGATGACAAGCTCGGCCTCGCGAAGAAGGCGCTGCACCTGCTCACGGACAACCTCAGCGAAAAGGACGCCGTCGCGATCGTCACTTACGCGGGCGCGGACCGCCTCGTGCTGCCGATGACGAGCATCGACCACAAAGATCGCATCCACAAAGCGATCGATTCACTCACGTCGGGCGGCTCGACCGCGATGGCCGCGGGCATCGATACCGCGTACGACCTCGCCGCGAAGTGGGTCCGCCCCGGCGGCATCTCGCGCGTGATCGTGCTCTCCGACGGTGACGCGAACGTTGGCCCGCACTCGTATCAGGAGCTGCTCAAGATCATCGAGGACCGCGCGAAAGCCGGTGTCGCGTTGTCGACGATCGGCTTCGGCATGGGCAACTACAAAGACACGACGATGGAGCAACTCGCCGACAAGGGTAACGGCAACAACTACTACATCGACTCGCTCGACGCGGCGAAGCGCATCTTCAGCGAGCAGCTCACGTCGACACTCGAGGTCGCCGCCAAGGACGTCAAGCTGCAGGTCGAGTTCGATCCCGCGCAGGTCGAGCACTATCGCCTGCTTGGCTACGAGAACCGCGACATCAAGGATGAAGACTTCCGCAAGGACAGCATCGCGGCCGGTCAGGTCGGCTGGGGCCATCAGGTCACCGCGCTGTACGAGCTCGAGCTCACCGCGGCTGGCAAGGCGCACCCGGCGCCACTCGGTACCGTTCGCATCCGCCACAAGCAGCCCGAGGCTGACGCAGCGACCGAGTCGACGTTCGCGATGGCCGCGCCGCCGGCGTCGTCGCTCGCGGCTGCCTCGTCGGAGCTGCGCTTTGCGTTCGCAGTGGCAGCGTTCGCCGACGTGCTTCGTGGTGGTGCGGAGTGGTCGCTCGACGAGATCCGCGGGCACGCGGCTGCGGCGACAGGCAACGACAAGGACCGCACCGAGCTGCTGTCGCTGATCGACAAGGCCCGCTCGCTGCGTGGCAACACGAACCACGTCGCGACCGACGCGCCGTCGACGATCGCGAAGTAGCCTTGCCGGGGCAGATTGATGCGCATATAGTATGCGCATATGGCGCGAACATCGACAGCGCGGAAAACGCCTACGAACGTGTCGATTCGCGCCGACCTCGTGAAACGCGCGAAGGAGCTCGGCCTGAACCTCTCGGGACTGCTCGAGAGCGCTCTCGAAGAAGCGATTCGGACCGCCGAGCGCGAACAGTGGATGCGAGAGAACGAGGAAGCGATCGACTACTGGAACGAATGGGTCAAGAAGCACGGCAGCTTCGCCGACCAATGGCGGAAGTTCTAAGTTGGCGCAGTTCGACGTCCACAAGAATCCGCGCGGCGGTCCCTACCCCCTGCTGCTCGACATTCAGTCGAACGTGTTGGCCCGAACCGAACATCGAGTCGTC
>DASUFX010000391.1:0-7626 GCA_036274355.1 Kofleriaceae bacterium
CGGCCAGCTCGAGCTCGGTGATCCTGTCGTCGGCGGTCCCGCTGTGGCCTAGGACCCGGGCCATCGCCTCGAAAACCGCCCCGTTCTGCTCGATTCGGACCTTCATTTCCTCCCCGATGTCGAAGAGAAAAGCGGTCCTCACCCTCAGCAGCGCGTCGGTGACCTCGACGACGTCGAAGACGTCGTGGGTCTGCCCGGCGTCGACGAGCAGCACCGATGCGCTCGTGGCAGGCTCCGGCATCCGAGCGGAGGTACCACGCTACGCGCGGGCGCCTCAAGCTCTTCTACTAGGCGGCGCGCCGGGTTAACCTCATTCGGCTGATGCTCAAGCCTGTCGAGAAGCAGCGTGTCGCCGAGGAGATCGCCGAACAGCTGCGTGGCCTCATCTTGAATGGCCAATATCCGCCGGGCTCGAAGCTGCCGCCGGAACGCGAGCTCTCGAAGCGATTGCGCGTGAATCGCGCGTCGCTCCGCGAGGCGCTCAAGAAGCTCGAGCATCTCGGCCTCGTGCGCATCCGCCAGGGCGATGGCACTCGCGTTCAGAACTTCATGGAGACCGGCGGCATCGAGTTGGTCCAGCATTTGTTGCCGCTCGGCGGTGGCAAGCCCGAGCTGATTCGCGACCTGCTCGAGTTCCGACGCATCTTCGGACGCGAGCTCGCGCGGCTCGCAGCGTCGCGTAGCTCCAAGGACAAGGACGGGCTGACCAAGCTTCGTGCCGTCGCCGACAAGGCTGATCACACGCAGGGCGCGGCCGAGCTGTTCGATCTCGACTTCGATTTCTACGTCGCGATCGCGTCACTGTCGGGCAATCAGGTCATGCTGCTGCTCATCAACACCGTGCGCGATGGCGTCCGCAATTTCATGCCTCTGCTCGCGAACCTCGCCGCGCCGTCGGATGCCGTGCGCAAGCATCACCGCGAGCTCATCGCGGCGATCGAGAAGGGTGACGTTCCGGGCGCCGGCCGCATCGCCGACGAGTACTTGCGGATGGGGGCCGAGATGGCTGCGCGCGTGGGCGGCCGTCCCGAGCTCCAGCCTCAACCTTTGCCCGAGTAGCTCATGCCGGCTCTGACGCGGAAGGAGGTGGAGGAGATCGCGCTCTTGGCGAGACTCCACCTCGACGCGAGCGAGCTCGATCAAATGCAGGGCGAGCTCGGCGCGATCCTCGAGCACTTCGCCGCGCTCGCACAGGTCGACACCAACGACGTGCAACCGATGACGCACGCGGTGCCGATGGATCTCCGGCTGCGTCCCGACGAGGTCGCGCCGTCGCTGTCGCCCGAGGATGCGCTGCGCGGCGCACCCGTGAAGCAGGACAGCGTGTTCGTCGTCCCCGCGATCATCGGGGGCAACGAGTGAGCGAGTGGTTGTCGGTTGCCGACACCGCGAAGAAGATCGCGGCCGGCGAGCTCACCGCGGTGCGTGTCGTCGACACGTACCTGTCGCGGATCATGAACCACGATCGCGAGCTCGGCTCGTATCTCGCGGTGGACGGCGAAGGCGCGCGCGAGGCTGCAAAGGCGATCGACGCGCAACGCGCGGAGGGCAAGCGGCTCGGCCCGCTCGGCGGCGTCCCGATCTCCCTCAAGGACGTGCTCGTCACCCGCGGGCTGGAGACCACCGCAGCGTCGAAGATCCTCGAGGGCTGGATCCCGCCGTACGACGGCACCGTCGTCGAGAAGCTGCGCGCTGCCGGCGCGATCGTCCTCGGCAAGGTGAACTGCGACGAGTTCGCGATGGGCAGCTCGACCGAGAACTCCGCGTACAAGCGCACGCGCAATCCGTGGGACACCCAGCGCGTGCCGGGCGGCAGCTCGGGCGGCAGCTCGGCGTCGGTCGCCGCGGGTCTGTGTGCGGCGAGCCTTGGCACCGATACCGGCGGTTCGATTCGCCAGCCGGCGGCGTTCTGTGGTGTCGTCGGGCTCAAGCCGACGTACGGGCGTGTATCGCGCTGGGGCGTTGTCGCGTTCGCGTCGTCGCTCGATCAGGTCGGCCCACTCACGCGCTCGGTGCACGATGCCGCGCTCGTGCTCGAAGTGATCGCGGGTTTCGATCCGCGCGACTCGACGTCGCTCGACGTGCCGGTGCCGCCGTACACCGACGCGCTCGTCGGTGACGTCACCGGGCTCAAGGTCGGCCTGCCGCGCGAGTACTTCGAGGGCGAGATCGACAACGAGGTGAAAGCCGCGCTCGACAAGACGATCGCTGCGCTCAAGGACCGCGGCGCGCAGATCGTCGACATCTCGCTGCCGCACACGTCGCTCGCGCTCGCCGCGTATTACCTCGTCGCGCCCGCCGAAGCGTCATCGAACCTCGCGCGCTACGACGGCATCCGCTTCGGCAAGGCAGCGCAGGGCGCCAAGGACCTGCTCGACCTCTACATGAAGTCGCGCGGCGCCGGCTTTGGCCGCGAGGTCAAGCGCCGCATCATGCTCGGCACCTACGCGCTGCGCTCCGGGTACTACGACGCGTACTACAAGAAGGCCCAACAAGTCCGCGCGCTGATCAAGCGCGACTTCGACGACGCATTCGGAAGCGTCGACGTCATCCTCACGCCGACGACGCCGACCCCTGCGTTCCGCTTCGGTGCGAAGGCGACGCCGATGGACATGTACCTCGGCGACGTGTTCACGCTGTCGTGCAACCTGGCGGGGCTGCCGGGCATCAGCGTCCCGTGCGGCCTCACGAGCGACGGCCTGCCGATCGGCGCGCAGCTGCTCGGCAAGCCGCTCGACGAAGCGACCGTGCTTCGCGTCGGTCACGTGATCGAATCGCTCGTCGGTCTGCGCGATCAGCGGCCGAAGGCGGTGTCGTGACCGAGCTCGCGCAATTGCTCGAGACGTGGGAGCCGGTGATCGGTCTCGAGGTCCACGTCCAGCTGAACACGAAGAGCAAGTTGTTCTCGCCCTCGGCGGTGCAGTTCGGCGCGCCGCCGAACTCGCTCACCGATCCGCTCGTGCTCGGCATGCCCGGCACGCTGCCCGTGTTCAACCGTCAAGCACTCGAGCTCGCGCTGCGGCTCGGCGTCGCGACCGAGTCGAAGATCCGCGCGAAGTCGCGGTTCGCGCGCAAGCAGTACTTCTATCCGGATCTGCCGAAGGGCTATCAGATCTCTCAGTACGACGAGCCGCTGTGCGAGGACGGTCGCCTCGACATCATCGTCGGTGGCGCAGTCAAGCGGATCAAGCTCGAGCGCATCCACATCGAAGAGGATGCCGGCAAGAACACGCACGTCGGTCAGTTCTCGCACGTCGATCTCAACCGCGCGGGTGTGCCGCTCGTCGAGGTCGTGACGGCACCCGAGCTGACGAGCGCCGAGGAGGCCGCCGAGTTCATGCGCTCACTGCATCGGCTCGTGCGCTGGCTCGAGATCTCCGAGGGCGACATGGAAAAGGGGCAGATGCGCTGCGACGCGAACGTGTCGGTGCGCATCCGTGGCGAGGAGCGGCTCGGTACGCGGACCGAGCTCAAGAACATCAACTCGTTTCGTTTCGTGCAGAACGCCGTCGAGCACGAGATCGCGCGCCAGGTTCGCATCGTCGACGGCGGCGGACGCATCACCCGCGAGACGCGGCTATGGGATGCCGACCTCGGCTCGTCGGCGACGATGCGCTCGAAAGAGGAAGCGAACGACTATCGTTACTTCCCAGATCCCGATCTGCCGCCGCTCGTTGTCGATGGCGGCATGATGGGCACGATCCTCCGCACGCTGCCCGAGCTACCGGCAGCGCGCTTCACGCGCTACATCGAGCAGCACGGCGTTTCGCCGGACGACGCACGCACGCTGATCAGCGATCGCGCGCTCGCCGAGTACTTCGATGTCACGTGCAAGCTGCACCCGGGCGAACGCTCGGGCCGCACGATCGCGAACTGGATGCTCACCGAGCTGCTCGGCGCGCTCAACGCCGAAGGCAAAGACATCTCGCAATCGCCGATGCAGCCGGCGACGCTGTCGGAGCTGATCCGGCTCGTCGAGGACGGCACGATCAGCGGCAAGATCGGCAAAGAGATCTTCGAGGAGAGCTACAAGACCGGCGAGGCGCCGACCAAGATCGTCGAGCGCCGCGGCGTGCAGCAGATCTCCGACGAGGCGGCGCTGTGGGAGATCGTGGACCGTGTGGTCACCGCGAACCCGAAGCAGGCGACCGAGTATGCAAATGGCAAGGACGGTCTGTTCGGATTCTTCGTCGGCCAGGTGATGAAACAGACCCAGGGCCGCGCGAATCCGGTCGTCACATCCGACCTGTTGCACAAGCGTCTGGGCCGCTGACGTACTAAAGTACAGAAGTGCGCGCGATGGGGTGGGCGCTGCTGCTCTTGTGCGGCTGCAATCAGGTCTTTGGCCTGCGTGAGACGATCGCGAACGACGCGCAGCTGTTCGACGCGCCGATCGATGCGCCGTTCACGTGCCCCGATCCCGCGATGCAGCCGCAGTTCTCCAAGATCCTGCATCAGGTGATCACGAAGAACTGCCAGGCGTACATGACGAGCCCCGAGAGCAATCGCGCGGTCGCCTACTGTGTCGACATGGACGTAGTCGTCGACGGTGTCATCGATGCCGAGCCACAGCCGGCCACGCTCACACCGGTAGGCCAGTACGACTGGCCGCGGCTGACGCCGGAAGGGGACGAGATCTGGGTGCGCGATCGCCGCGTGCCGCCGACGTTCGCCGTATTTCAGTGGCAGAGCGATCACACCTGGGCGCACGTGCGCGATCTCGTGATCGCGAACGTCGCGCGCGACGACTACATCACGGCGCCGTCGCGAAAGGTCGGTGGCAAGCGCCGGTTCGTGCGGCTCGCGTTCAGCGAGTTCAAGCTCTACGAGTACGACGACGACGGCACCACCACGACACCGATTCGCTCGTACAACCTGCAGCTCGATCTCGGCGTCGACTTCGCGAGCTTTCCGAACCTCGATGCGAGTGGGTTGCGGCTCGTGTTCGTCGGCCAGACAACCGGCACGAGCTTCACGCAGACGTTCTACGCCAGTCGCGCGAGCATCGACGATTCGTTCTCGCCAGCGAAGCCGCTGCTCGCCGCGCCGCTTGCCTACGATCCATTCCTCACGCCGGACTGCAGCCGGCTGTACACGAGCGGCCTCGGTTCGATCTTCTACGCGCAGCAGCTCTGAGCTCAGCGCGGCGCGATCTCGCCGGCGACCGCAATCGCGACCTCGGACGTGATCGGCGCGCTGCGCTCGGCGGCGACCGCCACGGGTTGCGCGGGCAGCTGTCCGGCGAGCCACGCAGCGGTTTGCTCGACGTACTCGCTCGCCGGGCGGACGTCGCGATCGTCAGCGGTCATCGAATCGAGGAGCGCGACGAGCATCGGCGATTGTTCGTCGCCGGTCACGCAATCGAGCAGTGCGCTGCCGATGCGGCCGAGCGAGTAGACGTCGCTGCGATCGTCGATGCGGATACCGTTTGCTTGCTCCGGCGCGACGTACGGACTGCCGACGACGAGCGGCAGCGGCGCGGTCGAATCGTGCGTGCGTGCACCGACCCAATCGACGAGGCAGATCGGGAACCGGCGGCCGCGCGGCGTGAACACGATCGCGGCCGGTGTGATGTGGCCATGGACGAGCCCGCGGCGGTGCGCTTCGGCAATCACGGCAGCAACGTCGCGCACGATCGCGATGACATCGCCGAGCGAGACGCGCCGACTGTCGAGCATGGTCGCGACGGTCTGGCCCTCGATCCGCTCCGACGCGATCCACGGCCGATGATCGGGGAACATTCCGCACTCGAACACGCGCGGCATGCCGGGGTGATCGATCGCGTCGACGATGCACGCAGCGCGAAGCAGCTCGAGTGCGACGGTGCGCGCCGGGCCTTCCGCCGGCGGCAGCACGTGGATCGTCGCCCGGCGCGGCAACACCAAGTGCGTCGCTGCGTAGAGGTGACCGGTGCCGCGAGCGCCAAGCCGCGCCTCGATCACGAACTCGCCGACGCGCGTGCCGTCCGCGAGGTTGCCGAGCAGCAACCCGTTGTTGTCGGTCCCACGTGGGGGCCGGCGTTCCATCCTGCAGGCATAATGCATCCCGGCCGCCCTGGGTAGGCTTTTGTCGGATGGAGCCAACCCCTTGATCATACGGATGATCGCGGCTCACCCCACGAGCAGGCTTGACGAAGGCCGCGCGATCAGTAAAGTCCGCGATTCCGAAAGCATTTTCCGCGGAGCCAAGTCATGTACGCCGTGATCCAAACGGGTGGCAAACAGTATCGAGTCGAGCCGGGCAAGACCATTACGGTCGAGAAGCTCGCCGGCGATGCAGGCGCCCAGGTCGTGTTCGATCAAGTTCTTCTCGTTTCGTCGGGTGACGGCGGCAACGTGACGGTTGGAAAGCCGCTCGTTGCCGGCGCGAAAGTCACCGCTTCGATCGTCGAGCAAACCCGCGGCGACAAGCTCGTCGTTTTCAAGTTCCGTCGCCGCAAGAACTACGTGCGCCGCAACGGTCATCGTCAAGACATGACCGTCGTCAAGGTCGCCGAGATTAAGGCCTAGAGGTAACGCGTCATGGCACACAAAAAAGGACAAGGCTCGACTCGGAACGGTCGCGACTCCAACCCGAAGATGCGCGGTGTGAAGCGCTTCGCGGGTGAGCAGGTCACGGCCGGCAGCATCCTCGTTCGTCAGGTCGGCACGAAGTTCCACGCGGGTGAGAACGTCGGCATCGGTCGCGACTGGACGCTGTTTGCGAAGATCACCGGCGTCGTTCAGTTCGAGCGCCACGGCAAGTCGAAGATGCGCGTTGCGGTGTATCCGCAAGCCGCCGCTGCCTGATTCGCGAGATGTGATTTTCGCGCGCGGCTTCGCGTCAACGCGGAGGCTGCGCCGGACGCGCTGACGTATTGGGATCTTCGATCCCGACGTTGCAGTCGCCGCATTTCGCCTGTGCGGCGAGCAGCACCATGCCGGCGATCACCGCCGCGGTGGCGACGGTCTCGGCGGCATGCAGCTTCGTGAGCTGCTGATGCGCGCACGCTGTGGTGCCGACGGCGAGCGCGGTGCTGAGCAAGATGAGTGCGATGAAGCGCTTCATGGCTGAGCTCCTAGATTTGCAGACGTGGGCCCAGCGTTCTGCTTCGCGACACCGCTGGCGATGAACAAGACGACGAGCCCGACCGCACTGGCGCCCGTGACGGCGTACTTCGCGACTTGCTCGTTCGTGAGCTGCTTGTGCGCGCAGCCCGTGGTGGCGAGCGCAGCGCTGAGCGAGACGAATGCGATGAGGCGCTTCATTGGTGCGCTCCTAGCGGCGGCAGCGCAGCGGCGGTCGCGCCGCCAACGTCGCCCGCCGACTGCGAGTGGTACTCGGCGTAGACGAGCGCGCTGGTGATCAGTACAGCAGCGCCGACCGTCACTGCGCTGCGCGCGAGGTTGTCGTTGCTGACCGGTTTGTGTGCGCAGCCGGGGAGGCCGAGCGCGGCGGCGAGGGCGATGGCGAGCGACTTCATGAACCCAGCGTGCCCGCCGTGCGCGTGAAGCCACTAGGCGTGCCGCGTGAGCTACACGTGATCCCAAGGTCGTTTCGGCGTCGCCCTAGGTCGCGCCGGCGAGCGCAACTACGCGCGCACCCAGGTGTTCCAGCAGGCCGGCGTCGTGGCTGGCGAGGATCGTC
>DASUFX010000392.1:0-2350 GCA_036274355.1 Kofleriaceae bacterium
TCAGCTTGATCGCTGCCTGCCGGGCGAGCAGCCGATGCTCGGCGCGCCACACTTCACCCATACCGCCGGAGCCGAGCTTCGCGACGAGCCGGTAGCTGCCGAGGTCGCGTGCACGTGCTTCGGCGCTACGCGCTTCTTCGCGCGAGATCTGGACCTGCCGCCGCATTCGCACGAGGTTCCATGCCAGCACGAGCGCGAGCCCGATCGCGATGCCGAGTGCACCGATGCTCGCGATGATGCTCGACCGCATGAGCTTCTTCGTCGGGCCGAGCAGCGTGCGCTCGGGGACGAGCGTCGCGACGTACCAGTCGAGTGGCGCCGGCACGCCCGCGCGCGAGCCACCGATCGGCGCGACCGACGCGAGGTAGTTGCCGTCGCTCGCCGACAGCTCGACGAACCGCAACGAGTCACCAGCGCGATGGGCCGCGAACAGCGCGGTCAACGCCGGGTCATGAACGTTGGCGACTTTGAGCAGCGCGTCGCCTGGCGTGTCGAGATGATCGGCGGCGGGATACGCGAGGATCGTTCCGTCCTGCGTGTAGACGACCGAGCGCGCCTGATCGACCGCGGGCCGCGCGACGAAGCTCGACAGCGCGCCGACGTGAAAGTCGACCGTGAGCACCGCGCGCAGCGTGCCGTCCGCGTTGTAGACGGGTTCGGCGCACGTGATGCCCGTTTCGTGGCTCTTGAAGAACGTGTATGGCTCCGTCCACGCGCGCGCGTTCGTCTTCACCGCGAGCTGATAGAAGCCGCGCGTGCGCGGGTCGTACTGCGACGGCTCGGTCTTCACCGGGCGCAACGCGCCGTTCTCGACGACAAACCAGTGCGCCTGCGCAGCATCTACAGTGCTCTCCTGCACCTCGATGTGGTTGTCCGGCATCAACTGCGCGCCGCGAAACGTGCCGTCGGGGAAGCTGATACTGAGAAACGCGACGCCGGGTCGGCCGGCCATCATGTCGTGCAGGCGCACGAGCACGTCGTCGATCGGTCGCTCGCGCTCGGCGACGACGCGCACGAGCTTCATCAGCGGCTCGGCTTGATCGAGCGCGAATGCAGTGTCGGTCTGCACGCTCTTCGCTTGTTCGGCAAGTTGATGCCGCGCCATCGAGCGCGTTGCGCTACTCGTCGCGTCGCGACCGACGAGCATGATGCCGATACCGACGGCAGCGACGAGCAGCGGCAGTGTGACGAGCACACCGCGCGGTGACGCGAGCGCGCGTCCGATCTGGACTGCGGGCCTGCGATCGAGCGTCGTGTATCGAGTCGGTTCAGCCACGCGATTCGTAGACGCGCTTGGCAGGGAGCTCGAAAGCGGTCAGAAAGCCGCCCTTGCCACACGCGGTGTCCAGACCGACGCACGCGGGGCCTGCCCAGAGGTCCGTCGGATCTTCGGGGGTGTACGTCGATAGCTCGTTCGGCAGCGTGCGCGTCGTCGTGTGACCGAACACGACGAGCTTGCCGCGATAGTGCTCGAAGAAGTCGTGGTCGCGCAGCCAGAGCAGCGCGCGTTTCGGCTCGACCTCCGACGGATGCGGAAAGATCTGGCCTTCGCGTTTGATACCCGCGTGCACGTAGATCGCGTGCTCGTCCTCGTAGAAGAACGGCAGCGTCTTCATCCAGTCGGCGACGTCGGCGGGAAAGAACCGGCCGTCGAACATCGCTTCGTACTCTTCGTAGGTCGGAATCTCGTCTTCCTTCGGCACCGGCAAACCCATGAACGAGCGGAAGCACTCGAGGCAACCATTGCCGCGCGGCATCACGAACTCCGGCCAGCCCTCCGCGAGGACCTGGAGCCACGCGTCCTCGTGGTTGCCGCGCAAGCAGACGACCTTGGCAGGGGTGGTTCTGGTGAGCTCTCGCACCCAGGCGACGACTCCCGCACTGTTTGGACCCCGGTCGATGTAGTCGCCGAGGAAGACCACAGTGTCGTCGGCAGCGAGCGTCGGCAGGCGCTCGAAGAGCTTTGCCAAGCTCGCGAGATCCCCGTGGATGTCACCTATGGCAAAGGTTCGACCCGGCACCGCATCATCTTAGTGTAGGAACCGCCAACGATCGCCCGTTCGGGTGTCGGTTCTGGCGACGATCGACAGCTCGCGTTTTCGCTGGCTTGGAGTGGCACGAGGCGTGGACAATAGGAGCGCCATGAAGCTTCCGCTCGTTCTCGCCTCGTTGTTCGTTGCGGCCACGGCGTATGCACAGGCTCCTGGTGACTACGAGGAAGGCACCGGCGCGCCGGGCATGAGCGATCCGGTTGCTCCGACGCCGCCGGCACCGCCGCTGCGCAACCAGCGCTGGTCGATCGGCCTTGGCGTTGGCTCGATGAGCCTCGCGCCGCACAATGCACCCGATG
>DASUFX010000393.1:0-6621 GCA_036274355.1 Kofleriaceae bacterium
CTCTGTTGCTCGTCGTCGGCTGTGCGAAGAAAGCTGCGGAGACCGGTGCGCGTAATACCGAAGCGGTCGGCGGCGCGCCGGGCGCAGGCGCTGGCTCGTCTGCTGCGGTGATGGCCACTAGTCCGCAAGACACGCATCAGAGCGAAGCAGCGAAGGCACCGCCTCCTCCGCCGGCGGGAGGCGGCCCATCGCAGGGAGCGAAGGGTGGCGAGGGAGGAGGCTCTGCGATCGATCAGGCGCGCGGCGCCGGCGTGCTCGGCCCGACCGATCAGCAGGCGTTCCTGGTCAAAGGTGCAGTCACGATCAAGAGCGCGAGCTCGAAGGATCTCGATGCCGCGGTGAAGGAGCAGCTCGAGGCACTGCAAGCCTGCTACGACAAATCACTCGAGATGAACGAGAAGCTCGCCGGTGATCTGACGCTCGCGATCAAGGACGCGAAGGCGAGCGTCAGCAAGACAACCGTCAAGGACAGCGACCTCGAGCAGTGCATCGTGCACGTGCTGGAGAAGGTAAAACTCCCGAAGGGAAAGTCGACGCTGGTCCTTTCCTTCAAGCGCCAGTGAGCTAATCCACCCCTATGGTCATTCGCGGTAGCGCGCGCGTCACCTGTCCCGCGTGCGGAGCGAAGCACGACGGCGAGCTCGTGCAGAGCATCAACACGCAGACGAATCCCAAGGACAAGGAACGTCTGCTCGCGGGTGAGCTCAACGTGCTCGCCTGCAAGTGTGGCAAGCGTACGCAGCTCGCCGCGAACGTGCTGTTCCACGATCCCGATGCGCACTACTACTGCCAAGTCGTGCCGGGCGGCGATCAAGCGATGGACCAAGCCGCCGCAGCATTTGCAGCGTCGGGTGTGAGTGGCACGCTGAGGCTCGTACCGTCACTCAACGCACTCGTCGAGAAGGTGAAGCTGCTCGACGCCGGGCTGGTCGACTGGGCGATCGAAATGACCAAGGTGCTGCTACTCGCATCGATCGGCGAGCTCGATCGCGTGCTGTTGTTCGAGGCGATCGATCGTGAGGCAGGAGTGCTACGGTGGGTCATCTTCGACGAGGAGGGACGTGCGCCGGAGCGCGTTTCCAGCCCGCTGGCCGCGTACGAGAAGCTCGTGACACGCACCGCGAGCAAGCCCGCCGACTCGGAGTTACGCATCGATAGAGCGTGGGCCGTCGAAGCAGTGAAGAAGATGGTCGCGGAGGCGAACTAGGGCATGCGGCTTGCTGAAACGAGCCGCCATGTCGAAAGCGAAGCAGCCGTCCCCTACGGGCAAACGCGGGAGTCGCGACAAACATGTCCCGGGCGATTCGAGTACCGAGCGCCAAGACGAGTCGACCCCGGAGCGTGAAGAATCGAGCCTGCTCGACGATCTGTTCGGCGAGAGCGACGGTGTCGTCGACGAAGAGAACGAGCTCGATACGGATAAGTACGCGCGGCCGGTCGACGAACCGTGAACGCTCGGTCACAGCCCACATCACCCCACGGGCTGTTTCCGACGAGTTAAGGCGCTAGACCAAACCAACGTATGGGCCGTTTGCATGCCCATGCGTAGCTATCTTTTCGGCGCCCTCGGTTTGACCGCTGTCGCGTCGCTGCTCGGTCCCGCTTCTTCCAACGCCCAGGCCCCGACGGCCATTCCCGCAATCGCGACGAACCCGCTCGCGATGACGGCGAACAAGCAATGCGATGCGGTGCGCGACCTCGTGATCGACACCGCCGTCCACCAGATGATCGTCGGCTACGGCTACGGCTACGGGTACAACCCGTACTATGGCGGGTATCCCGGTGCGATCGCCGATGAGGCGATGCCCACGGCACAGCCGTCGAGTAAGGCTGCAGCGGCACCCGTCGCGGCTCCTGCACCGTCCGCCGGTCGCGCGATGCCCGTGCAGCAGAGCGCCCCGACGTCGGGTCCCTCGCACTACACGACGACGAACGTGCATGAGAAGGGCGTCGACGAGGCAGACCTCGTCAAGACCGACGGCAAGTATGTCTACACGCTGCGCAACAACGAGCTGATCGTCGCGAAGACGTGGCCGGTCGACAAGCCGGACGTCGTCGCGCGCCTCACGTTCAAGACGATGGTGCCGACGCAGCTCTACCTGCACGGCGAGCAGCTCGTGCTGCAGGGCTATGCGACGCAGCCGCGCCAGAACCAGTACGCATACGGTTCGACGCGCGTGATCGTCGTCAACGCGCACAACCGCGAGCGTCCGAAGCTCGAGAAGATCTTCGACGTCGACGGCGGCACGTTCAGCTCGCGCATCGTCGGCGATGACATGTACCTCGTGCAGAACGGTTATCTACAGATGCCGCCGAAACTGCTCGAGAGCGCTCAGAAGGTGATGGCGAAGATCCCGCGCGCGGATCAGACCTCGCTGCGCCCGTGGGAGATCCAGAGCCGGCTCGCCGCGACGCTGCGTAAAGCGATCTACAGCAACCTGACCGCGCAGGATGTCGAAGCGATGCTGCCCGCGATTTACAACGGCAGCCAGAAGACGCCGCTCGCATGCGACTCGCTGTACATGCCGCCGAACAACATGCAGCTCGGCCTCACCGCGCTCGCGCGCATCTCGCTGACGTCGTCGAAGACCGACCTCGTCGGCGCGATGGTGTCGGGCGGCACGGTGTACGCATCGACCGATTCGCTCTACATCGCGTCGCCGTTCTACCAGTGGAACCAGCAGGGCTACTCGAACATGCAGACGCAGGTCCACCAGTTCTCGCTCGCCGACAAGGACGGGAAGCCGCGCTACGTCGCCAGCGGCGCGGTCGACGGCAACATCCTCAACGAGTTCTCGATGAGCGAGTACAACGGTGATCTCCGCATCGCGACGACCGATTGGCAGTGGAATGGTCAGCAGGGCGGCAATCACTTGTTCGTGATGCGCCCGCGCGGCAGCAAGCTCGAAGTCATCGGCGCGGTGCGTGGACTCGCGAAGGGCGAGCGCATCTATGCCGGCCGCATGTTCGGCGACCGCGGCTACCTCGTCACGTTCAAGCAGACGGACCCGCTGTTCACGCTCGACCTCAGCGATCCGCAGCACCCGCGCGTCGCCGGCGAGCTCAAGATCAACGGCTTCTCGAACTACATCCACCCGATGGGCGGCAACCTGCTGCTCACGATCGGTCAGGATGCCGACGAGAACGGCCGCGTGAAGGGCATGCACCTGCAAATGTTCGACGTCAACGACGCGACGAACCCGAAGCGCCGCTTCCACGAGACGTTCGCGCTGAAGAACGGCGGCAACTACTCGTACTCGGCGGCGCAGAACGATCACCACGCCTTCACGTACGACCCGTTCACCGGCACGCTCGCGCTGCCGTTCTACGAGTACAACAGCAACACCGGCACGAACTACCAGGGCCTGATCGCCTATCACGTCGACGCGAAGCGCGGCTTCAAGTCGCTCGGCCGCATCGATCACGGAATGCTCGCTGACAAGATGATCGCGCATACCTGCGAGCAGCAGAAGAAGCTCAACAACGGCAACGACGTCTACTACTGCAACAAGGCGAACTGGAAGAACATGCGTTCGCAGTATCCGATCGATCGCAGCATCGTCGTCGACAAGTACCTCATGACGCTCGGCACGGCCGGCCTCATGATCCACACGATCGCCGGTCTCGATCAGGTGTCGATGCTGTCGTGGTCGAAGATCGATGACCACGCCGCACTCGCGCAGTAAGCGAGCGTAGGCGCACGGGCGAGCGACATCGCTCGTACCGGTTGGCATTCGTGTTGAACCAAACGCGGGCTGTGGACCCGCGTTTTGTCGCGCTACAAAAGCGAGCCGCCGAGTGCAGCGATGTCATCGGCCTTGCGGGTGGCTTGCCGGCCGACGAGCTCCTGCCGCGTGACGAGCTTGCGCAGGCGCTCGCGGACGTCACTGCATCGCGCAAAGACGCGCTTCAGTACGGCTGGCCGGAAGGCGTCGAGCAGCTCCGCACCTGGATCGCGAATCGACTTGCCGCACGAGGCGCCACGGTCGAACCCGACCGCGTCATCATCACGGCTGGCGCTCAGCAGGCGTTGTCGATTGCCGGCGCGATGTTCGCCGGTCGCGCGATCGCAGTCGGCGCGGCGACGTATCCAGCGGCGATCCAGGCGTTCCTGCGCGCCGGCGCTCGTGTCGTGGAGCACGGCGGTGATGCGCGCTACGTAATAGTGGGCGTTGCCAACCCGCAGGGTGTAGCGCTCGACGAGAGCCTCGGCGAGATACCGTTGATCGTCGACGAGGCGTACGCCGAGCTACGCTTCGATGGCGAGCTGCCGCCGCTGTTGCAGGCCGCCGCACCCGATCGCGTCTGGCACGTGGGCACGATCAGCAAGACACTCGCGCCGGGACTGCGCGTCGGCTGGCTGGTACCGCCGGCGGCCGAGCACGAGGCGGCGTTAGCAATCAAACATGCCGCCGATCTGCAGACAGCGAGCCTCTCGCAAGCGGCACTCGCGCGATTCTTGGCTACGTTCGACTACGACCATTTCGCCGGCAGAGCGCGCGCAGCCTATGCAGAGCGAGCAAGCGCGCTCGTCACGGGCATGCGCCGCCACGCACCGATGCTCGAGTTCACCGAACCAGACGGTGGCTTCTCGATCTGGATCGAGACCGATGTGAAGGGCGACGAGGTCGCGCTACTGAAGGCGGCGCTCGCTGAAGGCGTGATGGTCGATCCGGGCAGCGAGTTCCGCGCGCTGCCGGACGAGCGCATCGCGTTTCGCGTGAGCTACTCGCACGTCGGCCCGGAGCAGCTCGACGAGGGCGCGCGCAGAGTCGCGCGGATGTTCGAGCGCTTCGTTAGAGAATGACGGTCGGCGCGCAGGTCGACACACCCGCACCGACGATCGTGCGGCCGGTCGTCGGCGTCGTGCTCTTGATCGTGCCGGTCGCACCGTCCACTTGATACACGGTGGTCGACGGCTCGGCGTTCTTGATCAGGAACACCCAGTAGTCGCCGCCCCAGTGCGCGAACGCGTAGCCCGTCATCGTACCGGCGAGCGTCGGCAGCATGTACGTCTTGAGTGCAGAGCCGTTGGTCTTGTCGAACTGCACCACGCGCGCGTTCGTCGCGTCGGGCATGAAGCCCCACAGCTCGGCCTTCGCGTTGCCGGTCATCTCGGGCAGCTGGGTCTGCGTGCCGATCACCTGCGCGGTGAGCGAGCTCGTATCGAACTTGGCGAGCTTGTAGCTCGTCTGCATCTGGTTCGCGCCGCCGCCGACGTACAGCGTCTCCTTGTCGCCCATCGGCTCGTCCGTCGAGAAGCCCATGCCGAACACCTTGAGCTCGCCGCCGCTGTTCCACGTTGTCTTCGTGCACGCGAGGCTTGGCAGCACGACCCGGAACAGCTCGCCGCTGTCGTAGAGCACCCACGCGATTGCCTGTCGATCGACGCTCATCGAGAATGGACCCGCGCCACCCATCGCTGGGCAGCTGAGCGATCCGAGATCGGTGAACGTCTTGGTCGCCGGGTTGAATGTCGAGATTCGGTAGTTGAACTGGTCGATCACGTAGACCAGCTCGGCGCCCATCGGACACTCGTTGGCGTTCATCGAGCCGTCGGTCATCGACTGATCGTCGTCGCCTAAGCCGTCGCCGCCGCGAGTACCCGGACCACAAGCAACCAGCAACGCGAGTAGCGCGCATCCCTTCATCGCGAGTCACGCTAGCGCTTTCGGATCGCCGCCGAAACTACAATTCGTCGACGATTTCACGCGCTGCGCGTGGTGTGCATCGCGGGTGGCGAATCGTGCAGCAACACTATGAGGCGCACCACAACTGCGTCGCGCAGCAGCTTGCTCACGTAGGTGTGGTTGCGCGTGATCGTCACGCCGCGTTCGACGATCGCGAGAGCGCCGGGTATGCACGGAACGCGAAAGAACACCTGACCGCGGCGGCGATAGTGCACGTCCGCGTCGGCGGGATTCGGCGACAGATCGAGCGTGACCTCGACGGGATTGCCCTCGTGTATGCGATCGTGATGCGCGAGCACGTAGTCCCCGGGCAGGAGGCGCAGCACGCGCGATTCAGCGAGCGCGAGCGTGCGGCCTGTCGTGCGTTCAGCGGCGCGCACCATGAGCCCGACGAGCTCCGGCTCGTCGGGATTCTCGAGCACGTCGTAGCTGCCGCGATCGTAGCGGGCATAGCGCGTGTAGCCCCGAGCGTCGCAGCGCGCGCGTGCGGCGGCTGCGCGTGGGGCATCGACCGCGTCCGGCAGGACGAGGGCGGCGCCGAACAGATCGCCGAGCGTCGTCACGGATAGAACCATCCGGCGAGTGAGATGCGCAGTCCAGAGAGCACCTCGCGTACCTGGTGAAGCGACACGTCGCTGACGTCGAACACGACGAGGCGATTGCCGCGCGGTTCGATGATGCGCGCGCTGTCGGTCGCGACGATCTCGCCACGCTCGATTCGACACGCGAACAGCTCGAGCTCGCCGCCCTGTGGTGGCTCGGGAGATGGCACGTAGTACGCGTACGCGAGCGCGCGCGTGAGCCCATCTTGGTGATCGGAGTGCGGAAGCAAGTAGTGCCCCGGGCGGTAGGCATACGCGCGCATGTCGACGCGCGAGACGGGCTTGCCGGTGATCCGAGACAGTGGCGGGGCGAGCACCGCTGCGAATTC
>DASUFX010000394.1:0-5763 GCA_036274355.1 Kofleriaceae bacterium
CGACGACGTGGACATCGCTTGCACGATTGCCGATGGTCTCGAGCTCGCTGGGTACCAGACGTACGTCGCGCACGATGCGTTCAGTGCGCTGCGCCTCACGGAGGGCTTCGCGCCCGACGTCGCCCTGCTCGACATCGGACTCCCCGATATCGATGGCTGCGAGCTCGCGGCACGGTTGCGCGAACGCCACGGCAAAGATCTCGTCATGATGTGTGTCACTGCCTACGGCGACGACGCGCATCGTGCGAAAGCCGCGGCCGCGGGCGTGCAAGCCTACTTCGTCAAGCCGGTACCGCTGCGTACGCTGCGCGCGGCGATCGCGAAGCTCTTGCCCGACGCGGCACACGACGACGCCGGACTTCAAATGTAAAGGCTCACCCCAGGCGTCGCGAAGATCCGCGGCGAGGAGCCGTGCGCGGTTCACGCGCTACGAGTGCAGGTCTGGATCGTCGGGATCCGCGTCGCGGTGCACGCACGGATCGTTCTCGGGATCGTGACCGCACGCGAGCACGCCCGGCGACGGATCGTCGTGATCGACGCCCTTGTGCGGACCTTCGGGATCGTCGTGCTCGGCGGCTGCGCCGATATTGCCGCCCGCTGCGATCAGCGCGTCGCGCTTGTCGGGCGAGACGTTCGGCACGAGATCCTGGCGCGCGATGTACGCGACGTAGTACGCGTCCTCGCGGCGCGCCTCGAGCGTGCCGGCTTCGATGGCCGTTTCGAGCGCGCGCTTGAGATCGCCGATCAGCCGCGACGGTGCGAGCTCGAACGCATCCATGATCGCGTTGCCGACACCGCCTGGTAGCGGCGGCTGCTTCGCGTCCTCTTCGACAAGGCGGTCGACGCGATCCGCGAGCGCAGCGATCTGTTCGAGCAGCGCCTTGCGGCGGCCGGGGCGCTTCGAGGTGATGTCGGCGCGCGACAGATCGAGAAGATCGATCATGTGCGGACCCATCTCGCGATGGAACCGGCGCACTGCGCTGTCGGTCCACGCTTCGCTGTACTGGTTCGTGCGCAGGTGATGCTTGACGAGAAAGCGGATCGTTTGCCGTTCGTCGCGCGCGAACGCGAAGCGCGGATACACCCTGTCGAACATGCGCGCGCCGACTTCCGCGTGACCGTGGAAGTGCACGCCGTCCGCAGTGAACGTGCGCGTCGGAACTTTGCCGATGTCGTGGAGGAGCGCCGCCCACCGGACGAGCGGACGCCGGACGGTCTGCTTCACGACTTGCTTCGTGTGTGCCCAGACGTCCTTGTGCTGGCGACCCGCTTCCTGCACGAGGTCGACCGTGGCTTCGAGCTCGGGGAACAGCACGCGCAGGATGCCGGCCTGATGCATCCACTCGAGCGCGAGGTCGACGTCGCGGCCGAGAATCGCTTGCTCCATCGCGTCGCGCAGGCGCTGCTTGTCGGCGTCCGCGAGGCGGACAGCGTGGTCGCGAGCGACATCGGTGATCGCGTCCGGAGGCATGCGACCTTCGCTCGAAATCGCACCTGCGATCTCGACGAGCACGATCGGGTCGGCCTCGACGAGGCCCCGAATGCGCTCGGCCGCCTTCAGATCGCCGCTCATATAAGGGTCGGAACATCTACCATGTTTGGTTGGTACGGGCCGTGCTGAATGGCGCGGAGCCGTGCAGGGTCGTATCACCGAGAGTCATCTGCCGCAGGCCGAGGAATCCTCGCCTGGTATCACTCGTTTTTACGAGTCTCTCGACGAGAAGCCCGCGACCTTCCTCGATCTTCTCTGGGCATTCGAGAGTCGGGTCCAGCGTTGTAAGACCGCACGGAAGCGTCGGCGCCGTTAGCGCGTTTTCCTAGCGACACGCATAGCCAGCTGGCAGGTTCAGTGGCCAGATGGTGACAGCGTGGCGCACTCCGGAGACGCAATGAGGCAAGATTCCGCGACGATGACGAAGCGTCACCCGATCGGTGTATTCGATTCGGGCGTTGGTGGGCTCACGGTCGTACGAGCGCTGAGACGAGCGCTTCCCGGCGAAGACATCATTTATCTCGGCGACACGGCACGCGTTCCTTATGGAAGTAAGAGTCCGCGCACGGTCGAGAAGTATTCGCTCCTCTGTCAGCGCTTTCTGCTCGATCGCAGCGTCAAGCTCGTCTTGATCGCGTGCAACACGGCGAGTGCGAACGCGCTGCCCGCACTCGTCGAAGCGAGCCCGGTGCCCGTGATCGGTGCCGTCGAGCCCGGCGCTGCGAGCGCGCTCGCCGCGACGAAGAACGGACACATCGGCGTGATCGGTACGCTCGCCACCGTACGTTCGAGTGCGTACGCAAAAGCGATCACCGCGCGCGATCCGAAGGCGAAGCTGACCGCGCTGGCGTGTCCGCTGTTCGTGCCGCTCGCCGAAGAAGGCTGGACCGACGACGAAGTCGCCGTGCTCATCGCGCGCCGCTATCTCACGCAGCTGTTCGCACAGGATCCGCAGATCGACACCCTCGTGCTCGGCTGCACGCACTATCCGCTGCTGCGTGATGTGATCGCGAACGTCGCGCACGAGCTTGCAGGTCGCGAGATCGCAGTCGTCGATTCGGCGAGCGCGATGGCGGAGGCTGCGAAGGAAGCGCTTGGCAGCGGGCCGAACAAGCGCACGCAAGCGGGTCGCCTCGATTGCTTCGCGACCGACACCTCGCGACTCGACGAGCTCGCGCCACGCTTTCTCGGTGAAGCGCTCACCGGCTTCGAGCTCGTCGATCTCTGATCGAACGATTCTGACCGCGCGACTGATCTCTGATCGAGGTCGTTACGAAGCGTGCAGGCCCTTGGCCCGCGCTTCGTCCGCCTTGCGACGCTTCATCGTTTCGATGACCGTCGCTGCCTTCTTGAGCTTGTCGCCGATCGTCTTCTCGTCGACGGGATAGTCGGTGCGGAACACGAGGCCGTCGTCGAACAGCGCCTCGCGCGCTTCGTCGTTGTCGAGGTACGCGGGCACCTTCTTGCCCTTGTAGTCGATCGACTTCAGGCCGCCGACCTTCGACTCGAGCCACGTCACGAGATCACCAAGCACTGACTTGCAGAGCTTGAGGTTGTCCTCGAGGTTGTCGAACAGCTCCGGGAAGCGATCGCGGAACGCCTGCTCGTCTTCGCCCTTACCGAGCGCCTTGTCGAGCGCGAGGCGCAGAAGTAGCGCGTCGTCCGCGTAGCTCACGATGTTGTTGTTGCGATCGGAGACCGCATCATTCGGAGACACGACGTAGATGGCGGCGCCGGTCGCAATTTCCCTGACCGTCCGCGGTAGGTTTTCGTCGTCCATCGCATCAAACGCGATCTTGAGGTCGTGAGGGAGAGAAACAAGCCAAGACCTCATCAACTCGACGAACTTCGACTCCGCTGTGATCGTCACGGGATATGCCTACCCCGCAGTTGCGGGGCCTCCAAATCAGCTTCGAAATTGAAGCCCGAAGAGGGTGAGTACCAACCCCGAAGGGGAATTACAAGGCGGACTTGGGCGACCGAGCGCCGTTTTGCGGGCCGTGGTACCCTCGAAACCCGGTGGCCAAGCGTTCACCCATCCTCGGTTACAACCACAACGTCAGGTACCGAGGCCTGGTTTTCCACGTCCAAACCGAGGACTCGGGGTTACTCAACCCCCACCTGTTCACGCACTTGTTCCACGAGGGCGTGATCGTCTCGACCCGCAAGCTCGTCTACGACGCGGGCTCCAACGAGGAGGCGATCAAGGCCCTGATGCAGGCTCAGCACAAGGCCGTGATGAAGGATCTCAGGAAGGGGTCCTTCGACGACAAGATCGACCAGTACCTTGGCGGTACCCCCGGTCTCGAGCCGCGCGCCAGTGGTGACGCGAAGCCGATCCCGCGCGGCGAACGCGCGAAGACCGAGGCCGACCCGGCGGTCGCCAAGGCGGCGCTCGATCGCACAGCGTCGCCCATCGAGATCATCAACGAAGACCTGTCCGAGCCGATCGAGCTTCCGGTCAAGGCGCGCGCCGACTCCGCTGACCGCACGATTCCGATCACCGCGATCGAGCCACCGCCACCGGGCGCGTTCGATGGCCCGACCGATCGCACGGGCATCGAGCATCCGCCGTCGCGCACGAAGACCGCGCAGAAGGTTTCGAAGTCGACCGACATCGCCCGCGCTCCGACGCAGCACGCGCCTCGCGATTCGGCGCCGGTGATCGAGATCAGCGTCGACGATGGTGGTCGCGCGCGTGGTCCGCACGACACCGAAGTTTCGGAGACGCAACCGCGCACGACGACGCCGAGCCGCCCGCCGAGTCACGGCGCTGCGACGCTGCCGGCAATGAAGCCGCCGTCGCGTCCAATCGCGCCGCCGGTCGTGACGCGGCCGCCGACGCAAGATCGCAAGCGCCCCGACAGCGATGTCGTCGAGGTCTACTCGCCGCCGCCGCCGTCCGTCGAGCCACCGCCGGGAGAACGCGCCGAGCGCCCGGGTCAGTACTCGATGAGTCGCAAAGAAGGTGCGGCGCCGATTCGCGAGAAGACCGGCCGCATCAATCAGATCAATCCGGCGAACAATCAGCAGGGGCAGCGATCGGATCGCGGCTCCGGTCAGATCCCGAAGGTCGAGCAGCGCCAGACCCAAGCACGCGCAGCACAACCGCCGCCGGTTCCATCACAAGCGCGCGGCCACACGCCGGCAGCCGGAAACAAGGCAGTGCAGCAACCACAGCGCGTCCAACAGACGGCGCCGATCGCGAATCGCACGCCATCGCCGGCGACGCCAGCGTCGGGCAGCGGCGTCGTGATGACGCGCCCAGCGGTGATCGTCGGCGCGCCTCCGAAGCCGCAAGGCCAGCCGCAGCGCGTGCGAAAAGCTCGCGAGGATGAAGGGCGTGGCTTCGGGCAAGGCCTGATCTCGGAGAAGAGCCTCGACGAAGTGATCCTCGCGTATTTGTCCGAAGACGCCGAGGACAAGTAGCGCGAGCTCCTCGTACGTGAGGTGCGCTGGCGCTCTACGCATTCGCCAGTACGGTTCGAACATGGCCGCGCACGTGAAGATCTTTACGACCGATTGGTGTGGTTACTGCTTCGCCGCGCTGCGCCTGTTGAAGCAGAAGGGTGTCGCGTACGAGCAGCTCGATTCCGACGATGTCCGGACGCGACGCTGGCTACGCGATGTCACCGGCCAGTCGACGGTGCCGCAGATCTTCATCGACGGAAACTCGGTCGGCGGGTACAGCGACATTCGCGAGCTCGACCGGCGCGGCGTGCTCGATCGCTTGCTCGCTGGCAGCGACGATCACCCGCCGCACTGATCCGAGCTTGCCCGAAGCCCGAAGCCCGAAGCCGGCTACGGCTCGTCAGCGTCGGCGTGATCGAGATCGGGGTGCTCTTTGCGGTACTCGTCGATCCACGCCGCGAGCTTGGGCATCGCGACATCCAGCCGATGCGAGCCCTCGCGCTCCTTTGACTGGCGATACGCGAACCGCGCGTCGTCGTGCTCGCCGCGATACGCGTAACACCACGCGCACAGCAGCAGCAGATCGGCGCCTGCGGTCATCGACAGACCCTTGCGCATCCGATCGTGGAGCTCGCTCTCGTCGATCTCGAGCTCCTTCTTCTTCGGCGGATCTTTGAAGGGCATGTCGCCAACCGGCTGCGGCGCATTCTCGGTGACCCACAGATGCATCTGTGCGATCCAGTGCGATAGCTTGAGCACTTCGCCCGTCGGCACCGGGCCGCGCGACTCGAGCAGGTTGCGCGCTTCCTTCACGCGCCCGAGCGCGGTGAGCAAGTTGATCTCGGTGTAGTACGAGAATT
>DASUFX010000395.1:0-6091 GCA_036274355.1 Kofleriaceae bacterium
GTCTATGGCTGATCCCAGGCTCCCCACTGTAAGTACGCGGCTTCCTGCGGCTTTTCCGCCGCGTTGGGGGTTCTTCAAGGGCCTTCTGACCGGCGCGGTCATCGAGGTGCCCGCATTGGCGATCGGCGTGTGGCTGCTCGCGCGTCTCGGCATCGGCGATCGCACCGCTCCGTTCATGAAGATCCTGCGGCTGGGTGCGGTGTTCGCGGGGGTCGCTGCGTTGTTCACCGCAGCGGGAGTTGGTCGGCTCGCGGCCTACGCATCGGTCGACAAGATCGGCGGGCGGCGCCACGCGATGCGCGTCGCGGCGCAGGCACATGCAGCGGCCGGCGCCGGTCTCTTGCTCATCGCCACGATCCCGAATGGCCACCTGCCCGAGCACGTGATCGGATGGTTCGCGATCCTCGCGATGGGCGGCTTGGTCGGCGCGGGCTGTGGCGCGGCGATCGGCGCGGTGTGTGGCGGCGCGGCACCGGTGAGCATCGGTGACGTGATGGCCGTCGCGATCAAGCGGCCGAGCGAGGCACTGCGTCAGCTGCTCGATCCGGAAGATCTGGTCAAGCTCGGCGCCGCGGTGCGCAAGCGAACGACGACGCTGCTCGGCGGCATGTTCGAGCCCGCGGAACGTCCGCCCGGCGAGGAACCGTTGCAACCGTTCCCGGAAGGCAAAGTGCTCGCGAGCGAGCGCGCCGACCGCAAGCCGACCGACAAGCCGAAGGACAAGTCGACGACAGCAAGCGCGGACAAACCGGCCGAGCCGCCCGCCGCGCCGCGAGAGTGACGTGCGCGACGAACGCCACGAGCTCCGCACGCTAGCGCTCGCGCTCCTCGCGTCGCTCTTGCTGTGGAACCTGCCGTTCGGCGGCGTGCTGCTCTATCCGTTCAAGCTGTTCGCGACCTGGCTACACGAGCTCTCGCACGGCCTCGCGATGATCATGACCGGCGCCGGCTTCGATCACATCGTCGTCTATCGCGACACGAGCGGCCTCGCGTACGCGTACACCTCGGTCGGATCGTTTGGCACCGCGATCATCGCAGCAGCCGGTTACATGGGCACGCCGCTGTGGGGCGCGGTGATGCTCGTCGTCACACCGACGCCGAAGGCCGCGCGGCGCGCATTGCTCGTGCTCGCCGGGCTGCTCGTCGGTACGACGATCCTCGTGATCGCGCCGAGCCCGGCCGGTGACACGTTCGGGCAGTGGGCGATTCCCGCGATCGGCGCCGGCGTCGCGCTGTGCGGCTTGATCGTGCCCGATCGCTGGCGCGTGCTCGTCGCGCACTTCATCGCGGTGCAGGCGTGCGTCAATGCGCTGCTCGATATTCGCGTGCTGCTGCGGCCGTCGCAGGTCGTCGACGGTAAATCGGCCGGCAACTCCGACGCTCACAACATGGCGCTCAACACGTTCGGCACGAACGCGACGTGGGCGGTGTGGACGTGGGCCATCATCTGGCTCGTCTGGTCGCTCGCGGTGCTCTACATCGCGCTGCGAATCAGTGGATCGCGGGCGTCGAAGCGCGCAGCGAGGACCGCTCGCGCCACGGCAGCGCTTCGAGATGAAAGTGATCGTGATGAGCGTCGTCGTAGTCCGGTGAGAGCACCAGGTGGAACAAGCCCGAGCGCACCAGCTGACACTGCAGAACCTTGAGGACCGCGCCGGCTTGCGTCATGGGCTGGCCGACGCAGTCGACCGCATCGCCGAGACCTTGCTCGTAATCGCGAGCGACTCGCATCGAGCCGAGGTCGGGGCCGGAGAAACCACTGACGTCGATCGCGAGCCCGTAGCTGTGCTTTGACGGATGATTCGTGCCGCGCACGTTGCGGCGTGAATACGCGGACGCGAACGTCGCCTTCACGATGCCGAGCGCGTGCATGTAGCGGCCGGCCTCGTCGAGCGACACCGCGAGCGAGCAATCGATCACGAGCGCGCCCTCGCCTGTCACCTCGATGCCGCCAAGCATGCCGGTCACTTCGATCGCGTTCGCGATGCCGGGCTTCTTCATCTTCGTGAAGCTGATGTGACGCGCATCGAGCTCGTCGTAACAGCTCTCGCGCTTGTCGGCATGCGCCGTCTGGGCGGCGAGCAGCACGATGGCAATAGCGAGGCGCACGACGCGAGCGTACTCCTCGCCGCCGGGGTGCTCCAACTTTACTGTACCGACGCGAGCAGCTGCGTGAACCACGCCGGCGCCGCGCGGGCAACGGTCTCGGGGATGTAGAGGCTGACGAGGATGACGCCTTGTGGATGCGGCCTGCCTGCGACGACGACGCGGAACTGCTGGTGATCGCCGAGCGGATCTGGCATCGACGCGAGCATCTCGCTACCGCGCCACTCGGCCGGCAACGGAATCAACTGGTCGGTCGCAGCCGTGACCTTCTCGAACCCCTTGGTGTCTGTCGCATGCTTCTCTTCGTCTTTGCGATAGGCCTCGACCTGCGCGTCGAGCGTACCGATCGCTGGGACCCGCTTTGCGAGCAGCGGGATGTAGAGATCTGGATCGAACAGCTCGCCGTCCGTCGAGCGCTGCCACGACACCGGCACGACCACCGACACATTGATGCTCTGCCGGCGTTCGAGCGGTTCGTTCGCGAGGCTGTCGGCGATTGACGTGCGGACGACGAACACCGCAGACGTGACGACGAGCAGGCCAAACACGATCGCGATCGCACGCGCGGCGTACAGGCCGAGCTTCGGCCACCGCACGTTCGGCGAGAGCAGGATCCCGGCGATGGCGCCCGCGGCAAGACCGGCGCCGTGCGCCCACTGATCGATCACCGGATAGAAGAAGCCGATCGCGATCTGCGCGACGGTGACGACGGCGAGGCTGCCCCAGACGCCGCGCGACCACGCGACGCGATGCTGCTTGCGATGCAGCGACAGCTCGATGAACACCGCGCCAAGCAGGCCGAAGATTGCACCCGAGGCACCGGCCGAAGCGCCCACAGGTGATGCCAGGTAGCTCGCTGCTGCGCCCGCAATGCCCGAGACCGCAAAGATCGCGATCATCTGCGACGGCCCGAACAGATCCTCGACGAGCCGGCCGAGGAACCACAGGCCGATCATGTTCACGATCAGGTGAATGCCGCCGACGTGAATGAAAATGCAGCTGACGAGTCGCCACCACTCGCCGTCGGCGACGAGGCTGCGCACCATTGCACCAGCGCGCATCAGCGTGCCGACGTCGGTCGAGCCGTCGAGCACGAACGCGATCACGGTTGCCGCGAGCAGGCACACGGCGACGAGCGTGCGCGTTGCCAGCGGGCCGCGCGGACGCACCCGCTCGGTGACAACCGGCGGCGGCTCCGCTTCAACGCGCGCGACCACCTCGGTCGCCGTCGGGCCGAGCTCGGTGCGCTTCGCGGTCTTCAATCGCTCGAGCGCTTGATCGATCAGCACGCGCGGGCGACCACGCGTGCGCATTCGCGCCCTCTCGTATGCCGCTTCGGCAGTTGCGACCTCGCCCATGCGTTCATGCGCGACGGCGATCCAGTACTGGCGCGCGGCGGCCTTCATGTGGCGCGAGCGCTTCGGCTCGACGAGCGTCTGCACCGCGCCGACGCGACCGGCGAGCGCGAGGAAGATCAGCCTACCGCGATGCAGCCAGATGCCTGCGTCGGGACGACCCGCGCACACCTCTTCGAGGCGCGCGAGCATGAGCGCGGCCTGATCGAGATCACCTTTGTAGCCGTACGCGCCGAGCAGCTCGACCCACACCGGCGGCGCGATGCCGAGCACGCGGCGCAGCGCGACGTGCGAACCCGGCGTTTCGCTGACCGGTGGCAGCGCACCGAACAGATGTTCCTCGGCATGCGCGATCGCTTCTTCCCAGCGATACGACGCGAGGTACAGCATCGCGATGCGCTCGTCGATCGCGAGCCGCGCGTCGGCGGGTGCACGGTCCTTTGCAGCGGTCAGCGCGTCGACGGTCTGCTCGATGTTGCCGTCGCGGATCTCGCGCATCGCGTAGAGCAGCGCCTTCTCGTCGCCGACACCCGAACCCGGCGCGAGGATGTCAGCGACGTCGAGCATCTTCTCGGCCGCGCCAAAGCGCTCGGCCGCGGAGAACCTGCGGGCCATGCCACGCGCCAGCGGGCCGAGGATCAGGAAGCACACGCCAGCGCCGACGCCGATCGCGCCCGGGATGCCGAGGCCGGGCTTATCGAACCGATTACCGATGAGGCCGAGCGTGCACAGGCCGGCGGCGGCGAGCTGCAAGAACCCGTAGAGCCGGGTCTGCTCGTGACGAAGGAAATACCAACCCCAGTACCCGCCCGCGATCAGTACCGAGATCAGCGCGAGCTCGTAATACATGGCGTCAGGACGGCGCCTCGACGAACGCGCCCATCTTGCGGAACTTCTGGTAGCGCCGCTCGACGAGCTCGTTCGGGGACAGCTCGACGAGCTCGCGCAAGTGCTTCTTGAGCGCGCTGCGCAGCTTCGCCGCGGTCTGCGCGCCGTTGCGATGCGCGCCACCGGCAGCCTCGGGAATGATCTCGTCGCAGATGCCGAGCTGCACCAGGTCGGGCGCCGTCAGCTTCAGCTGCGTTGCCGCTTCGCTGATCTTCGCCGGGTCGCGCCACAGGATCGACGCGCAGCCCTCGGGCGAGATCACCGAGTAGATCGAGTACTCGAACATCAAGATGCGATCGGTGACGCCGAGTGCGAGCGCGCCACCCGAGCCACCCTCGCCGATCACGACGGAGATCATCGGGCACTCGAGGCTCGCCATCACTTGCAGCGCCTTCGCGATCGCTTCGGCCTGACCGCGCTCCTCGGCGCCGAGGCCGGGATACGCGCCCGGCGTATCGATGAAGCAGATGATCGGGCGCTTGAACCGCGACGCCATGCGCATGAGGCGCGTTGCCTTGCGATAGCCCTCGGGACGCGCCATGCCGAAGTTACGGTGCATGTTGTCCTTCGTGTTGCGGCCCTTCTGGTGGCCGAGCACGAGGACTTCCCACTCGTCGAATTGCGCGAGGCCGCCGACGATCGCCGGATCGTCGCGAAAGCTTCGATCGCCGTGTAGCTCGACGAAGTCGTCCATCAGCAAGCCGACGTAATCCATCATGTACGGCCGTGCTGGATGACGCGCGAGCTGCACCTTCTGTTGCGCGCTCAGCTCCGCGAACACTTCCTTCTGGAGCTTGCGGGCCTTCTGCTCGAGCTTGCGAATCTCGGCCGAGAAGTCGACCGTCTCGGTCGACAGACCGCGCAGCTCGCTGATCTTCTTTTCGAGATCGATGATCGGCCGCTCGAACTCGAGGATCATGCGGTCGGTCAGCTGGGGCGGTTCAATGTTGGCCATCGTGTCGCCTAGAGCCCTGCTAGGTACCGCTCCAATTCCGCGAGGTCAACGTCGGCCGGCGAGGCGTACCAGGTGATCGTCTGATCAGGCCGGTACCACGAGATTTGACGCCGCGCGTAATGACGTGAATTCCGCTTGATCAACTCAATGGCCCGACCACGTTCTAGCGTTCCTTTTGCCACGTCGTGGAGCTCGGCGTAGCCGATCGCCTGCTGCGAACGAAGCGGAGGCGCGTAGCCGGCGGTGCGGAGCGCTTCGACCTCGCGCTCGAGCCCCAGCGCGATCATCTCGTCCACACGCGCGTCGATCGCGGCGTAGAGCTTCTCGCGCTCCGGCGACAGCCCGACGAGCCGCGCCGGATAGCGCCTCGGCATCGTCTTGTGATCGTGCCGCGCCTGGTGCGCGCTCATCGTGTCGCCAGTCAGTCGATACACCTCGAGCGCACGGACGATTCGCTTCTCGTCGTTGCGATCGATGCGCTTCGCGCTCTCCGGATCGACGCGCGATAGCTCGGCGTACAGCGCCTCGATGCCGAGCGCGATCAGCTCGCGTCGCACGTCGGCCGAGGCGGGCGGGCCTTCGAACAGCCCGAGCAGCAGCGCACGCACGTAGAGGCCGGTACCGCCGCAGATGATCGGTACGCGTCCGCGTGCAGCGACGTCGGCGATCGCTTTGTCGGCGAGCTCGATAAACCGAGCCGCGGTCATCTCCTCGTCTGGGCGCACGACATCGAGCAGGTGATGCGGCACGCGCGCGCGCTCATCGACACTGACCTTGCCGGTGCCGA
>DASUFX010000396.1:0-4562 GCA_036274355.1 Kofleriaceae bacterium
GATGGGTGTCCTGTTCGACAACAAAGACGGTAGCTCGAAAGACTCTGCGGAAGCCGCCGGCGGAGTGATTGGCGCCCTGCTGTTCGCAGGCCTGCCCGCCATCTGGGCGTTTCGTGCAGCGCGCAACGCGTCTCGCGCGACCCGGGCCGCGAATGTTGCGAAGAGCGATCCGAGCTACACGTGGCGTCTGTCGGGCAAGTTCGTCATCGCGACCGACGGCCCCGGCGTGCCGCATCCCGAGCTGTCGTTCAAGGTGAACGGCAAGATCCGCACGATGCTGCTCGCGCTGCCGCAGGCAGAAATCGTCAATCGCAGCTAGCAGCCGTCGCAACCGGCTGCGAGCGTGCTCGAACAGCCGTTCCCGATCCGGCATGTGGTGGCCGGGCACTCGGACGGTTGGGCGCACGATCCGGCGCCACTGCACGTGACGTCACAGGCGCATGCGTTCGAGCACCGCACGCGGTGCGCACACGAGCTCGTTCCGATGCAGTAGATCTCGCAGCGATTCGTGTTGCATTCGATGTCGTCTCCACACGACTGCTCGCCGATGCAGTCGACCTCGCACGACGTCGACATGCCGCACAGAACCTTGCGGCTGCACGCGTGGTAGCCGCACTCGACGCGGCACGGCACGTTCGGCGGGCATTTGATGTCCGTCATCGTGCACGACAACGCGATGCTGCAATCGATCACGCAAACGCCGTTCTGGCACGTGCCGTTCGTGCACGCCTGCTGGCAGCTAAGCGATGCGTCGGGGCTCGACTGCGACGCATCGGACGTACTGCTACCTTCCATGCTCGCGTCTTGGTCGCTGGTTCGCTCGCCGCACTTCTTGACGTCGGGCATCGCGCACCAGCCGTCGTTGCGACACACCTGACCGCCGGTGCAATCGGTCGGTGCCGAGCAATGCACCGTGCAGTCGCGCAGCTCGGGTTGATAGCAGCCCGCGATGGCGACGAGGTGGGCAACCACCACACCGACGAGTTTGCCGCTCGACACGTGGTGCGCGGGTGCAGCGTCGATGCCAGCGGTGCGCGATGCGCTACGCGGTGATAGCGCGCACCGGCGAGCAGGATTGCTACATCGTGCGGATCAGCGCGCGATCCAACCGCCAGCGAGCACGCGATCGCCTGCGTAGAAGACCGCGGCTTGTCCCGGAGCGGCGACCGTCGGTGCCGACAATCGCACCGTCGCATGATCACCCTCGACGGTGACATCGGCGCTGATCGGCGTACCGCGATGACGGACCTGGACCTGTGCCGTGAGAGCGGTCTGCGGTGCCGACAGCCAGCGCAGATCGCGGACCGCGAGCTCGTGCTTCTCGGCAGCCTCGCGGGGACCGACGCGAACCTCGGCGCGCGCCGGATCGATCGCGGTGACAAATAGCTTGTCCTTCGTGGTGAGGTTGCCAAGCCCGCGATGCTGGCCGACGGTGAACTTGTGTACGCCTTCGTGCTGGCCAACGACGCGGCCGTCCTCGTGGACGATCGTGCCGGTGGTCGGCAGCGTGCGGCCTCGACGCAGCGCGGTCGCCGCGACAAAGCCGGCGTAGTCGCCATCGGGAACGAAACAAATCTCCTGCGACTCGGGCTTCACCGCGTTCGGCAGCCCGAGCCGCAGCGCATGCTCGCGGACCTCGTCCTTCGTCATGCCGCCGAGTGGGAAGCGCACCGAGGTCAGCTCGTGACCCGGCATCGAGAACAAGAAGTACGACTGATCCTTGCCGGCATCGAGGCCGCGGTAGAGCTGGCCGTCGATGATCTGCGCGTAATGCCCGGTGACGAGCACGTCGGCGCCGATCGCGCGTGCACGCTGCAGCAGCGGCGTGAACTTGATGTGCTGGTTGCACTTCACGCACGGATTCGGGGTCTCGCCAGCGAGATACGCCTCGACAAAATCTTCGACCACGGCGTCGCCGAACTCGGCGGCGAGATCGATCACGTAGTGCGGAATGCCGAGGTGCGCGCAGACCGCGCGGGCGTCTTCAATGTCGCGCGGGCCACAGCAGCGGCCACCCGACGAGGCAGCCGTGCCTCGCGCGTCGTACAGCCGCATCGTCATGCCGACGACGCGGTGCCCCTGCTCGACGAGCAGCGCGGCAGCGGCAGCGCTGTCCACG
Source organism: Kofleriaceae bacterium (assembly GCA_036274355.1). Taxonomy (GTDB): domain Bacteria; phylum Myxococcota_A; class Polyangia; order Haliangiales; family Haliangiaceae; genus JABFXX01. The sequence continues at coordinate 2,120 of DASUFX010000396.1, forward strand.
CCGCCCGACAGCGCGGCGACGACAAGTGGGGACTGGCTCGACATGGGCGCGACACCTTAGCAGAGTGCGCTAGTCTGGCACCGTGAATAAGTGCCAGGTCACGGCTGCGTCGCTCGACGAGACCGGCCACGGCGTCGGCCTTGCCGAGGGCATTCGCGTGCATGTCGCGGATCTGTTGCCCGGCGAGCGCGCCGAGGTCGCGATCGACCATGCGAGCCCGCACAAGCCCGAGGCCTGGGGACGCATCGTGCGCCGGCTCGGCCCGACGAGTGACCAGCGGATTCCGCCCGCGTGCCCGGGCTTTGGCCGCTGTGGCGGCTGCTTGTGGCAGCACCTGTCGTATCCATCGCAGCTCGAGGCCAAGCGTGCTCGCGTGGTAGCGGCGCTCGGCCCGGACGCGAAGGTCGGTGACGTGCGGCCGTCGCCGCAGCTGTTCGGGTATCGCAACAAGGGCAAGTACGTGGTCGGCAAGAGCGGTGATCACGTGCTGCTCGGCGCCTACGCGCCGCGCAGCCACCACGTGATCGACACGCTCGGCTGTCGCGTGGTCGCGCCGATCATCGACGAGGTCGCGACGTGGGTGCGTGGCGCCGCCGAGCGCGCGCAACTGGTGCCGTACGACGAGGCGACGCGTGTCGGCGAGCTCCGCTACGTCGTGATCCGCGAGGCCGCGGGCGATGTGATGATCGCGTTGATCGTCGCGCCGAACACGCCGCGCGCGAAGCTCGAGCACGTCGCGAATGCACTCGCGAAGCATCCGGCGGTGCGTAGCCTCGTCGCGATCACGAATGATCGGCGCGACGGCGCGATCGTGCCATCCGGATCGAGCGCGCAGGTCCTGTTCGGCCACGGCCACCTCGTCGAGGAGCTCGCCGGAGTGAAGCTCGAGGTCGGCGCGTCCGAGTTCCTGCAAGTCAATCGCGCGCAGGCGCAGGCGATGTACACGCGAGTCGCCGAGCTCGCGGGTGACGTGCGCGGCAAGCGTGCCATCGATCTGTTCGCGGGCCTCGGCGGATTCGGTCTGCACCTCGCGCGCGCGGGCGCGGAAGTGATCGCGGTCGAGATCGATCGTGATGCGATCTCGCAGCTGCGGCGCGCCGCCGAGCGCGCAGGACTGCCGCTGACGACGATTGCGGGTGATGCAAGTGCGGACCTGGCGCCACAGCTCGGCAGGCCAGATGTCGTCGTCGTCAATCCACCGCGCAAGGGCCTCTCGGAGTCGACGCGCGAGCTCCTCGCAACGATCGCCCCTGCAACGATCATCTACATCAGTTGTGGACCCGAGTCGTTGGGACGTGATCTTGATGCACTTCGAGTGCAGGGCTACGCACCCGACGCGATCGAGCCGTTCGATCTCATGCCCGGCACCGCGCAGGTCGAGACGATCGTGCGGCTGCGCCGAAGTTAGTGCTTGCGTCGATCACACGCGCGGCAGTACGTCGTGAGCGTGACCTCTCGCGATAGCGACGCGTGGATGAACGGGCCGGACCCGCACGCGCGTCCGCTGCTCACCGACCTCGAGCGCTACACCGGAGAGCACTACCGGCCGCAGATGGCTGAGCCTCGCCACGCCGAGGTGTCGCTGGCGAAGGTCGCGGTACCTGCAGCGATCGGTATTTTGATCGTGCTCGCGCTGTTGCTCGTGAACCGCTAGCGGTCAGAACAAGCAGGTGTTCGGGACTGCGGTGCTCGTGCCGAGGATCTGCCCGACCTGATCGAGCTCGCGCTGCCAGTAGCACAGCGTGTCGGCCATGTAGAGATATCCGAACTGATAGAACGTGTGGTTCGCGGTCTTGTCGACGAGCCTGCGGCCGTGGTTGTCGTGCAGATCGGCGTGGCGCGATGCGACGAGCTTGCGGGCGCGCGCGAGCAGCTCCTTCGCCTTCTCGTAGTCGGGCGCGAAGTTCTGGTTTCGCACGAAAGCGAGCACCGCGTTGTAGGTGGCGTTGACGAACCGAACGCGCAGCCGATCGATCGCGACGCCGTCGCGGAGCTCGCTGCTCCATCGACTGTCGGGCAGATCGAGTGCATCGAGCTCGGACTCGAGCCCATCGAGGGTTGTCGCATAGGCGTCGAGATCGGCGAGCACGATGATCAGCGCAGCCTCGAGCTGGCGATTCGCGACCAGGTCCTCGAATGTGATCCGATCCGGCTGCGAGATGATCGGCGGGTCGAGCCGGTCGCCGGCGTCGATCGCGATATCGCGGCCGACGAGATAGCCGATCAGGCGCTGGTCGATCAGTGCCTTCTTCTGCGCGGCCATGAGCCGGCCGACGAAGTGACCGGCGGCAACGCCGAGATCCGGCGCGTATGCATCGGTGAGCAGATCTTCCGCCGAGCTGCCCTGCTCGTAGCTCGCCCGCAGGGAGACGACGTCGTTGAGCCAGTAGCCCCATTCCCAGCCGGTGGAGAACAGCAGGTGCTCGTCGAGCGGCACGCAGCC
>DASUFX010000397.1:0-13137 GCA_036274355.1 Kofleriaceae bacterium
GGTCTTGCGCGCCCACAGCCAGTTGAAGAGGGCAGTGCGCGCGCCGCCGATATGGAGATAGCCGGTTGGAGAAGGAGCGAACCGAAGACGTGGCTTCCGCATGGGCCTCGCAACGGATTCGGATGCTCCGACCCGAAATCCCGAAAATGCGGCCGCTCAGTGCGGCCGGGTTACCTGGTGGAGATAAGGGGGATCGAACCCCTGACCTCGTGAATGCCATTCACGCGCTCTCCCAGCTGAGCTATATCCCCAGGGGTGTGCGGGTTTCTACCGGCGCCCTACCGGCATGTCAAGGGTCGCCGTCCCCCGAGCCCTTGGGCGGGACGTCGTCCGGATGCATGTATTCGGACAGATCCTCGTCGTCGTCGAAGTGAATCCCGCCCTTGCGGGCCGGGTCCTTCGCCTTGGCTGGAATGTTGGGGATCGCGGCAGCTTTGCGGGTCTTGCCGGGCACGGTGTCTTCGCCCGAGCGGCGCGGGGCGGACCGGCCGCGCGCGGTGATCTCGTCGTCCGGACGATCGGTGTCGGCCGGCGGGCGCCAGACCCGAGGGGCGGGCTTGGCCGGGCGTGCGCTGGCGTACGAGCGGGATGAGACGGTTCCGTCGTCTTCGTCACGGCCGCGTGCGTCGAAGCGCTTTCGGCCGGGCGGAGTCGGCGGCGATTCGTCATGCTCGTCGACGTGACCGGCGTCGATCTCGTCGAGATGCGCGACGATGTCGCGGACTTCGGGCAGCTCGCCGAGATCGATTTCGCCGCGGCGGATGAGATCGAGAACGATGTCGCCGAGCTCGGCGAGCGCGTCGGTGCGCCGGCGGCCGGAGAGTGCGGAGTCGAGCCGACTGCGACCTTCTCGTGCGCCGCGCTCGAGCACGTCGCGGAGCGTGCCGGCCTGGGCGAGCGTCGTGCGAAGCAGCGTGCCGAGCGTGCCGCGCAGCTCGGGAGGGCGGAAGCCACCACCTCGTCGTTGCCGTGCCATGCGCGGAGGTTATACCGTCGATGGGCAGTGACGCGACGGCTTTGGTTCGGGGTCGGCCTGACGGTGATGCTGGCTGCATGCCCACCGCCTGAACCACCCGTCAAGCCGTTGCCGCCCGTGTCGGGTGGGAAGGTTCGCGTGCGCGTGTTCACCGAGCCGGCGCCCGTGAAGACGGTTGGCGCGGCCGGGCGGTTCTTGTTTGTCGCGACGGAAGATGCGTTGCAGCGGTGGGACGACAAGGGCTCGGTGATGGCAATGACCGCCGAGACTGGGTTGTCGGGCGAGCACGTCGTCGCGATGACGACCGATGCTGACCGCAAGTGGATGTGGATTCTGACCGACGGCGGATTGGGGCACTACGACGCGAGCGTCGAGGTTTATACCGAGACGGTGCCACCGCCGGCGCCGCTCGGCATCGACTACGCCGCGATCGCGAAGGAAGGCGTCGCGAGCTTGGCACCTGCGACGGAAGGTGGCGTGTGGCTCGGCACGTCGAAGGGTTTGTTCTTCGTGAGCGAGCAGGGCGGCTGGGTTGCGACACCGATCAAGGATCCGATTCGCGCGCTCGTACGAGATCGTGGTGGGTGGTTGTGGATCGCGGCGACGACCGGATTGGTCGCGCGCAAACCGAACGGCGACTTGATCAAGATCGGCGTCGCGCAGGGATGCGACGTGACGCAGCCGCGCTTGCTCGTCGAAGCGCCCGGCGATCGCGTGATGGTGATCGGCGGCGACGATCAGGGCAAGGAGCGGCTCGCGATCGGCAAGCAGACGGCGTGGCGCAGCTATCGCGCGCTGCCCGACCACACGTGGGAAGCGGCGACGTTGCGCGGCAATGCGATCGTCGTGATGGGCGGTGGCCACATCTATCGCATCGCGCCCGCGAGCGCGGCGGTGCGGCCGTTGGCACGCGAAGGTGTGCGGCTCGTGCCGATGACCGGCCCGACGACGAGCGACTGGGTGATCGATCCGACGCCGCTCGTCGTGCCGCCTGGCGCGACCGTGCTCGGCGCGATCGAAGATCAATTGTTGATCGGCACGAAGGATCTGGGCACCGCGCGCTATCGCGACGGCGATGCGCAACCGTTCACGTGGCTACGGCGCAAGCAGATGTTTCAGGACGCGACGGACCTGAGCGTCGCGTGTGCGCGAGCGCAGGATTGTTGGCTCGCGACCGGTGCACGCCAAGCGTGGCACTGGAACGGCGAGCGATTCACGGCAGGCGGGCCGGATGTCGTCGTGCTCGCCGTCGCCCGCGATCCGGCGGGACCGATCTATGCGCTGCATCGCGCGCCGCAGGAGAAAGAGCTGCATCTGTCGCGCATCGAGGGCACGACGTGGACGCCGGTGTCGAAGGTCTCGCTCACGACGCCGGGCGATGTACCCGAAGTCAGCTTCGCGCGCTTCGCCACGTCGGGCACGCTGTGGGTCGGCTTGCGGTATCGCGATGGCGAAGAGCGCCGCGCGTACGGCATCGCGATCATCGATGTCGTCAACGCGAAGGTCGCGTATCACCGCACCGAGGCGGTGCCGTCGGTGCCCGACAAGAAGAAGGAAAAGATGCTGCCGATTCCGATCGGCGTCGTCGATGCCGACGTGCGCGGCGACACCGCGTGGTTTGCGACGAACGAAGGCATCGCGCGCTTGTCGGGCGGGCAAGTGAAGGTGTGGACCGAAGCGGATGGTTTGCGCAGCGAGCTCGCGCGCGCGGTGACGATCGCGCCGGAGGGCGGTGTGATCGTCGCGACCGGCGCGGGCGCAGGTGTGTGGGACGGCAAGGAGTGGGGCTTCCCGGCGGCGCTGCGCTTCGAGATCAATGATGTCGTTGCGACGCGCAACGGCCACGTGTGGATGGCGACCGAGCGCGGCATCGCGGCGTGGGACGGCAAGAAGGTGCGGCGTGTCGATACGCGGCGCGGGCTCGCCGAGAACAGCGTGCTCGACGTTGCCGTCGATCAGTTCGATCGCGTGTGGGCGCGCGGGCCCGGCAGCCTGACGCTCATCTCTCAATAATAGAGGTGCACCTGCGCTGCACCCGGTGCACGCGAACGCGGGCGCGTGGGGTATCCAGCACTTGCGCTTGGCATGTATGGTGCTGAGTCGGGGGCAACCATGACCAACCGTACGATCCTGATCGGCCTGGCGTTCGCGCTCGCGACGATGGCCTGCGGCAAGAAGCAAGATGACAAGGAAGCCGCGTGTAGCCGCGTGGCCGCGAAGATTCGCGACGAAGAGCTCGCGAAGTGTGCCGGCGACAAGGACTGCCAGCACGAAGCGGAAGAGATGTTTCAGGGTCGCAAGGACATCTGCAAGATGGCCGCGAAGGCGAACGAAGGCGGCAAGCCGAAGTCGCTGAACGAGCAGGCCGACGACGCCGAGAAGAAGTGCGACAAGGGCGACGCCGAGTCGTGCGCGACGATCGGCGGTGCGTACTTGCTCGGCAAGGGCGGCAAAGAGAAGGACGAAGCGAAGGGCCTCGCGCTCGTGAAGAAGGCGTGCGACGGCAAGAGCGCGTTCGGTTGCGAGATCTACGGCCGCGCACTCGACGAGGGCAAAGGCATCGCGCCGGACAAGGAAGGCGCGAAGTCGTACTTCAAGCAGTCGTGCGACCTCGGTGGTGCCGGTGGTTGTCGCGCGCTCGCGCTGCAGATGGAGACCACCGATCCGGCGCGCATCCCGCTGCTCCAGAAAGCGTGCGACAAGGATGACAAGCTCGGCTGCATGGGCCTCGGCGCCGCGTACCTGCACGGCAACCAGGGCGCGCCGAAAGATCTCGCGAAGGCGAAGCAGTACCTGCAGAAGTCGTGTGACCTCGGCGCGACGAGCGCGTGCGACAAAGCGCACGAGCTGTAGAGCACTCCTAGAGTGTCGTGCGCGTGATCTTCGAATCGATGCGCACGAAGTCGCGGCCGACCGAGAACATCCAGACGGCTTTGTCGAACAGACCGCCGAGCATGACGTTCGCGCGCAGGTCCCAGTGACCGAGTCGTACGCCGGCCGCGGCGCCGAACGTCCAATCGAAATAGAGGGCGTCGTCCATGTGACTGTCGCGGCTCGCTAACGTCGCGCCACCTTCGACCGTGTAATAGAACCAATCGTGACGGACCTCGAGGCCGATCGCTACAGGCGAGTACACTCGATCGGCGCTGTCCACGATCACACCGAAGCGCGATACGAGGCCGAGCCAGTCCGGCATTCGCGACGTGAACGTCTCGAAGCGGAACATCGGTCCGGCGCCGAACGCGTCGCCGTTCGCGGGTTCCCATGCGGTCGAGACGTCGAGACCGAACGTGTCATGGTCCTCGAAGCTGTCGGCGTGCGCAGTTAGTGCATTTGAAGCGAGACAAGCAAAGACGATGGCAGCGCGCATGCTCCTCTTTCACGGCGGCGCGCTCCATCGTGCAGTGCGTGTGCCGCACGCAGTGCCGCGCACATAGCGCGCGAACGTGAAGCAACGGCTACAGCGAAGTGAGCTTCAGTCGACGACTTGCGCCGAGCTCGCTGGCTTCGTCCGGTAGTTCGCGTCGATGTAGTCCATGAGGTCGAGCATGTTCGTTTCCATGCGCGCGAGCCCACCGAGCGGCGCGTCGAGATAGAACGTGCCGCCCTCGCAGCGATCGCCTGTCGGATCGACCGGCGTGCCGTCGATGTTCGGACGGCAGCGGCCGTCGACGTACACGATGATGTACTTCTGGAATCGCGTCTCGATCGCGTTTGTCGCGATCATGTTGAGCGCGAACACGCTCGACAGATCGACGAGGTCCTTCGGCTCCTGCCCGTAGCCGTGCAGGAAGTAGACGACCGGATACGTCTTCGTCGCGTTCTCGGGCTTGTTGTAGCCGGGTGGCAGGAACACGCCGAACGGATTCACGCGGCCCGTCGTCGGCGACGTGAACATGAGGTCTTTGATGATCTGGCCGCCGTCGTAGGTGTCGCTGAGATCGCCGTCGGGCCAGCGCCGGTTGATCCACGCAAACGCCGTACGCGCGCGATAGATGATCTGGTTCGCTGTACCGACGTGGCGCCCGTCGCCGTTCTTGATCTGATCGGGCGTCGCGTCGGGATCGCCGTAGCGCAGATAGCCGTTCTTCGGAATGTTCGTCCAGTCGATGTCTTCGAAGTCGTAGGCGAGCTCGCTGTCGCCGCCGTCGAGGATCGAGAAGTTGTCGTAGACACCGAACGGCAGGCTGTACTTCGCCATCGCTTGACCGACACCCGCGTTCGCCGACACCGACGCATTGAGGAAGTCGCGAATGCCGGCGTCGAACCACATGCTCATGTGGCGGCGCTGTTCAGCATCGAGCGCGTCGAGGCGCCCGATGACGTCGCTCTCGTACCAGCGCGCGACGTTCGGCGACAGGTCCCACTTGCTGTTGCCTTCCCCGAAGTCGTAGCAACCGGCGGTGCCGCTCGGCGGAGTCTGGCCAGCCTGACAGGTGCCCATCACGCCATCGAGACCGGCGTCGACGAACGGCTCGCCGCTCTCGTAGTTGCCGTTCTTCTCGGTCCCGAGCGGGTTGCGCAGCGAGTGGTAGTCGTCGCGGTTCGGATCGGGATTCGTCACCGGGTCGTAGCCGGGCTCGTCTTTATCGGCGAGGCTGTCGGTGCCGACGTCGGAGAACGGCTCGTACGCGTTCGTGATCACGGGCTCGCCGCTGTCGCGCTTGCCGTTGTTGTTGAGATCGACGGCGAGCAACAGCTCGGCGGGATTTGTCTGCGGCAGGTTCGGGTCGAACACCGCGAGGCCGAGTGCGGGACCGTCGCCGCCGTCGCAGAACGTGATCACCGGGTGGCTGCCCGTCGGGTTGAACTCGCGATCGTAGAAGTCGTCGAGCTTCGTCGGGTTCGCGCAACGCGTCGCCGCGTCGACCTCGATGAAATCCGGTGACACACCGGGCGGCACGTACGGGTTCATCGGGTTGTAGAGCGCCGGGTTCGACAGCGCGCGTGCGAGATCGCGCGACGCCTTCATATAGAGGTTGCGCTTGAGCGTGAGGCCGACGCCATCACCGTCCTGCGTGATCATGTGCTCGTAGTCGGCTTCGATCTCGAACTGGTCTTTGCGCGTCGACTTGTTCGGGCAGAGCTGACCGACGTTGCCGCGACCGGCCGCTTCATCGTCGACGGTACAGAACCCGCCGAACAAGAAGTCGCTGACCATCGAGAGCGAATAGACCATCGACGGGCCGGGCTCACCGCCGAGGTCCGCGAAGATGTCGAACTTGTCCGGGTGACGTAGCGCGATCGACATCGCCGCGTTACCGCCCATCGAGATGCCGACGATCGCGCGCCATCCGAACTGCTGCGTCTCCTTCGTGCCAGCCGTCAATTCAGCGACCACCTGATATGTCGTGAGCTCGCCGGCCTTGAACGTGACGCGCGACGCGTAGCGATCGTCGTCCTCGTACTTGCGATTCGATACCGGCGCGAAGAACGGGTCCGTCTGGCCATCGCGCTTCGCGACGATTCGCACGTGGCGCCGTTCGGCGTCCTTCGGTAGGCGCGCCGCCTTGTATGGCAGCGTCAAGAAAAACGGGCGATCGGACCATGTGCCATCGGCACCGAACGTGACCGCGGGGCCGAGCGCGACGTAGCCGGCCGGCACGATGTCGACCGCACATTTGATCGTGAGCGGTGTGCTCGGAATCGTGGTGCCGGGCCCCGCCGCGATCGCCGCGCCGCGCAGATCCTTCGCGCCGTCCGCGGTGACCGTGAGCGGCGCAGTCGCCGTCAACGCGCCTTCGGTGCCATCACCACAGGTGATGGTGGTGCTCGGGTCGTCACCGCATGCGCCAAGCGCAGGCAGCGTGGCGACAACGAAACAGATGATCCCCCTCATGTGCGCGCAGCGTACACATAGGCCGTCGAAACTCCATCAGAAAGTGATCCCCCGTGACGTTGGCCAAAAGTTGGCCCCCGAAAGCCGCGATCCGTAACGTCGGGGGACGGTGAAGCAACTGGCCGACATGCACGTGGCACCGCCGCTACGTCGGTGGTCGACGCGGCTCGGACTCGCGCTCGTGGTCGCGATCGCGATCGGCTACGTGCCAGGCCAGCTGATGCGCCGCGACCCGCGCGAACAGAAGCTCACCGAACAACTCGAGGCCGTACGCGCCGAATCTCGCGAGCTTGCCGCGCGGAACATGGTGCTCTACCGCGATGTCAATGCACTGCGGACCGACGTCCGCGCGATCGAGGATCGTGCGCGCGGCGACCTGGGCATGGTCTATCCCGATGAAGTCATCCTGCGCGTCCGGCGGGGGAGCACGCCATGAGCGCGCCAAGGAAGCCCGCGAAAGGCACGCGGAGTGAGCCGGCGCGCCGCGCAACCGACAGTCGCCCGGTGAAGGCGAAAGCGTCGGCGACGACCGACGTGTTCGCGCGTCACGACTCGGCGCGCGTCAGCAAGGGCGACCCCGAGGAGATCGCCGACGAAGACACCGCGCCGACGAAGCGGCCGACCGCGACCGAGGACGTGTCGACGAAGACGACCGCACACGCGGAAGCGGTGCCGAAGCGCGCGACGTCGCTCGAGAGCGCACCGATCGGTCTGCGCAAGGCGAGCATCACCGATAGCGGCGGCGCGAAGCTGCGCGGCGGCGACTTCGGCGACCTCGCGAAGCCGCGCGACAGCGGCCCGGTTCCGAAGAGCGGCCGGATCGCACATGGCACCGGCGGCGCCGAGGCGCTGAGCGCCAAGCTCAAGACCGGCCCCGGTGACTCGCGTCGCTTCGAGCGCGTCGATCTGGGTAAGCGCAAGCCGGATGCAGTGATCGCGGCGAAGCACGTGAAGACCGGCCCGATCACGATCAAGCTGCAAGCTCGCTGGAAGCGCGCGCTCCGTCGCGCCGGCATTGTCTCGGTCGGCGCCGTCGCCGCTGCGTTCGCGTGCGTGGTCGTCGCGATCGGCGGTGTCGATGGCGCGTCTCTGTTCGCTGCGCAGATGCCGCTGCCGCAGACGATGATCGCGACGTCGATCGCGGCGCTCGTTCTCGTCGCCGTGATTCGCCGCGTCCAGTTCTCGCCGCCGAGTGCGCGCGCGCAGCGGGTGTCGATGTGGCTCGCGGCCGCGCAGGATCTCGCCGATCTCGAGCTCTGCCTTGCCCTCGTCGCCGGCACGCACGTCGTGATCGCAGTGACTGGCGGCCTCGAGTCGCACGCGTACCCGGTGCTCTACGGACTCGTCGCGTTCGCGGTCACGGTGCTCGCCCGACCCGGTGCGTTCGCCACGATCGGCGCCGCATTGTTCCTCGAAGCGGCGCTGCTCGTGCGCTCCGGCATCGACGACACCACCATCCTGGCCGCGTCACTGCACGCACTGTTTCTCGCCGGCGCCGGGCTCGCGCACGCACTGCTGCTTCGCGGGATGACCTCGCGTTATCGCCAACGTCGAGCTCGCCGGCTCGAAGAAGAGCTCGCCGCGCTACGCGACTCCGCGCGTGACTACCGATTGATCGCCGCCGCGCTCGGTCCGGGTAGCCGTGCACCGCGTCCGCGCGAGGAAGAAGAGCGCCTGCTCGCGATCGGCGGTGTCGGCATGATCGGCGACGCGATGAGCTGGGTACTCACCACGCTGAAGCGCTCACTCAACGCGCGCACCGTCGCGCTGCTCTGGGTCGAAGACAGCGATGGCGAAGGCGTCAAACTCACCGAGGTCGCGAGCGACGCCGACGACATCACCGAAGCGCCGCGGCTGCCGAGCGCTGGCGTGCTCGGTGCGGTGATTCGCGATCGCGCTCCGCTGCTCGTCGCGGCGACGAAGCCGGGCCAGCTTCCGTATTACGACAACGGTCGTGCCGGCGTCGCGCTCGTCGCAGTGCCGGTCATGGAAGGCACCCACCTGCGCGGCATCCTCGCCGCCGATCGCGACTTGCCGTTCAGCGAAGCCGATCGCGACCTGCTCGCCGACGCCGGTGGTCAAGTGCTGCGCGTCGTCCAGGCCGAGCAAGTGTTCCGCGCCGTCGAGCGTGCGAAGTACGAGCACGAGCGGTTCTATCAAGCGACCGCAATGCTCGGCCGCGCGCTCACGCCCGAGCAGGTGATGGACACCGCGTTCGACGCCTGCGCCGCGATCGTCGAGTACGACGCCGCTGCGATCGCGCTGTACGACAAGGATCGCGCGAAGCACCGCATCGCCGCGATTCGCATCGGTCGCGACGGTGCCGGCATCATCGATCCGTCGCTGCCCGGCTTCGAGTTCAAGGACAACGCTGGCCTTGCGTCGATGGTGATCAAGAACCGCCATTACCTGCCGGCGGGCGGCGAGCCGCGCGAGGTGTCGGCGCCGATCTACACGCGCAAGATCAAGATCGACGACGCGAACTCTCTCCTCGTGCTGCCTCTGCTCTCCGCCGACGAGGCGATCGGCACGTTCACGCTGATCGCGCGCGCCGAGCGGCGCTTCGGCAAGGACGTGCGCGAGATGCTCGCGGTGATCGCGAACCAGGTCGCGGTGTCGCTGCAGAACGGCTACCTCTACAAGCAGATGGAGACGATGGCGACGACGGACGGCCTCACCGGCCTGACGAACCATCGCACGTTCCAATCGCGCTTCGAGGATTTGCTGCAGCGCGCGCAGCGTCACAATCACAAGGTCGCGCTGCTGCTCTGCGACGTCGATCATTTCAAGAAGGTCAACGACACCTACGGTCACCCGATCGGCGACGAAGTGCTGCGCCGCGTGGCGAAGGTGCTGCAGGAAGTGCCACGCAAGATCGACATTCCGGCGCGCTACGGCGGCGAAGAATTCGCAGTCATCCTCGACGGCGTCGACGTCACACAAGCGAAGGCAGTTGCCGAGCGCATTCGCATCGAGATCTCGAAGGTGGTCGTCGAGACCGAGAAGGGACCGCTATCGGTCACCGAGTCGATCGGTGTCGCCTCATTCCCCGACGACGGCCGCGACCGCGCGACGCTCATCGAACGCGCGGACCTCGCGCTCTATCAAGCGAAGCACAGCGGTCGTAACCGCGTTGTCACGTGGAGCGAAGCGCAGGCTGCGAAAGCCAAGAAGGCCGGATAGCGCCAGCCTCCGCAGTGCGGTTGGCGCAATCGGTCTCTCGTGCGCGCTACGGATGTCCGGACCCGGTGAGCGCCGGGGACTGGCCACCTTGGCCGGGCGGCCAGTCATCGCTGCCCGTTCCAACGTTGGTACCGCGCCCGCCACGCTTGCCGCCGAAACACGCAGTCGCGGTCGCAACCGCGACGACGAGGATCATGGTCGACAGCTTTTTCATGACGGGAAGCACAGCAAGGCCCATGCTCGACGAAGCTCGCGGAACTGCATGCGCGATCTGTGCAGCGGAGACGGCCGCGAGACATCGGCGCTCGTCGTGATGTAGGTGTAACGACGCCAGCGCCGCGGACCGCGCGACGCATACTGATCGTGGCGTACAATTCACGGCAGGTGCCCAGGGAGCCTGCGGAAGTCGGCTCTGCCGCGAACAGCTATGAAATCCTCGCGAAGCTCGCGATGGGTGGGATGGCAGAGATCTTTCTCGCACGCGGCGCGAGCGCAGCAGGTGTCGAGCGCTACGTAGTGCTCAAGCGCGTTCTTCGCCATCGCGCGGACGACGTGCACTTCGTGCAGATGTTCCTCGACGAGGCACGTCTCGCCGCGCAGCTTCAGCATCCGAACATCGCGCAGGTCTACGACATCGGAAAGCTCGGCGACTCGTACTTCTTCACGATGGAGTACGTGCACGGCGAGACCGTGCGCACGCTGCTGTCGCGCTCGCATGCGTTGCGTCGACAGATTCCGATCGGCTCGGTGCTCTCGATCATCGCAGGCGCGGCCGCGGGTCTTCACCACGCGCACGAGCGCAAAGGCTTCGATGGCCGGCATCTCGGCATCGTCCATCGCGACGTCTCGCCGTCGAACTTGATGGTCAGCTACGAGGGCACGGTGAAGGTCGTCGACTTTGGTGTCGCGAAGGCTGCGCATCGCAGCACCGAGACGGTGTCGGGCACGGTGAAGGGCAAGATCTCGTACATGTCGCCCGAGCAGTGCAAGGGCGCCGCCGAGATCGATCGGCGCAGCGACTTGTTCTCGCTCGGCATCGTGATGTGGGAAGTGCTGACGACGGAGAAGCTGTTCCGGCGCAACAGTGACTTCGAGACGATGCAATCGATCGTCAGCGACGACGTACCACCACCGTCGCACTACCGCCCCGAGATTCCGCCGGAGATCGATCACATCGTCACGAGCCTGTTGTCGAAGGATCCGGCGCGGCGCTACCAGACCGCCGACGAGCTCCATGAAGCGATCGAAAACGTCGCGGTACGCACGGGCTCCGTGCTGTCGGCGGCGAGCCTCGGCCGGTACATGCGCGAGCTGTTCGGTCAGCGCCCCGAGCCCTGGATCGAGCTCCAGACCGCAGAGCAGCATCCCGAAGCGTTCACGGTCACGAGCGAGCCGATTCCGAACAACCTCGCGATGTCGAAGGCCGACGATTTCGATCGCAAGCTGTCGGCCGTGCCGGCGCTCACGCAGCGCTTCACCGTGCCCGAAGGCCAAGCACGGTCACCGTCCGCCCAGCCGACCCAGCCGCTGCGCGTTGGCGCCGATCTGGTGACGACGCTGCCGATGGGGGCCGATCCGCAGGATCTGATGAAGACGATGCCGCAGCGCGAGTCGCGCGTGCGCAACGTCGTCAAGTTGCCGCTCGAGCCGCCGAACCGGCCGTCGACGCCGATTCCCGCGCCGCTCGCGCCGAGCGGACCGATGATGGCACCGCAGTACGGGTCCGATAGCGGCATCAGCCGGCCGCACTCGCCGTCGCTGACGCCAGGTAGTGGGAGCAGCCCGCAATATCCGATCGCGAGCGGCGTGGCGAATCCGTCGTTCTCGGCGATCCCGCAGAACTATCCGGTCGCGTATCAGCAGGTGCCGGAGAAGCGGCGGTCTCGCGTGCTCATGATCATGTTGCCCGCGGCGATCGTGGGCATCGTGATCGGCATCGCGTTCGGCTTGGGCGGCGGCGAGAAAAAGAAGCTGGAGACGGCGCAACCGGAGCAGCCTACGGCGGGCACGACGACGATGGTCGCGACGCCCGAGCCGGGAACGAATCCGGCGCCCGGCGTGCGGGTCATCGACTCGCAGCCGACGGTTCCGGACAAACCGAAGTCCGTCGAGCCGGGCGAGCCGATCAAGTCCGTCGACATGACGAAGCCCGAGAAGCCGAAGTCCGAGGACAAGCCGAAGTCCGACGGCAAGCCGAAGTCCGACGACAAGCCAAAGTCCGACGACAAGCCAAAGTCCGACGACAAGCCGAAGACGCCGGATGTCGCGGCGCTGTTCAAGGCGGCCAACTACGGCGACGTCGTCACTGCATGCAGCTCGTCGACGAAGCTCGTCGCGCTCAACGCGGTCTCGTGCACCGTCGCCGCGTGCAAGACGAAGCAGGCGGCGAAGGCGAAACGTTGGCTCTCGCAAGTCGGGCCGGCGAAGAAGGCGTCCGTCGTGCACGACTGCGACGGTGTGATACCGGCACCGGAAAAGGGCCAACCGCCGAGTGATCCGTGCAAGACGGATCCGATGGCTTGCCAGCACTGAGGCATCTGCGTGACGATATGGCCATGGTGCGAGTCCTCGTGGCTGCGCTCGTCGTCGGTCTGGCGAGCATCGCGGCCGCGGACGGCGAGAGCACGAAGCTGTTCGAGGAAGGTCGCGAGCTCGCAAAGGACGGCAAGTACGAAGAGGCGTGCGCGAAGTTCGCACGCAGCCTCGAGCTCGATCGCGCCACCGGCACGCTGGTCAACTACGCCGACTGCCATGAACACCTCGGCCACCTCGCGCAGGCGTGGCGACTGTTCGACGAAGCGGCGCGCGCATCCGAGAAGGAGTCCAACCCGGAGCGCGCGAAGTTCGCCCGCGACCGCGCGCAGGCGCTCGTGCCGAAGACGAGCACGATCGTCGTCAAGCTGGCAGCCGCGGACACGCCCGGGCTTGCGGTTTCGATCGCAGGGCGTAGCGCGAAGCCGGCGCCCGAGATCCGCGAGGTCGTCGATCCCGGCGAGGTCACGATCGAGGTCACCGCGACCAACGCCACGCCGTTCACGAAGACCGAGCGTGCGGAGGCGGGCCTCAAGATCGTCGTAGAGGTCCCGGCGCTCGCCGAGCCCCATGAGGGCGGCGGCGGAGGGACGACGACGGAGCGCCG
>DASUFX010000398.1:0-9408 GCA_036274355.1 Kofleriaceae bacterium
GACGAAGAAGTCCCAGAGCGCGTCGGTCGCGATGAGGTCGTTGCTGTTGTTGCCGAGGAACGGCACGGTCTCGCCGCCTGGCCACTGATGCCCGCCGCCCTGCATCGTGCACAGGACCACGTCCGCGCCATCGGTACAGCCGCCGTGGGTCACGCAGGTGGCGACACCGTTCTGGTACGTCGTCGCGGTCGTCGTGCAGTGGTTCTTTGCGACCCAGTAGCTCACGGTCTCGTCGACCCAGTCGTAGCTGACGAGCTGGTCGGCGGTGCCGTGCACGAGAAACACCGGCATCGGCTTGGTCGGCGCGCAGGTCGGCAGCTGGAGCAGGCCAGCGACCGCACCGATCGCACCTACACGATCGGTCAGCTCGCACGCGACGCGATGGACGAGATAACCGCCGTTCGACAGGCCCTCGAAAAAGATGCGCGTCGGGTCGACGCACAGCCGCGCTTCGGCTTCGTCGAGCACCGCAGTCATGAAGCCACTGTCATCGATGTTGTTCGACGCCGCGGGATCGCAGCAGCCGCCACCGGCGTTCCAGCTCGTCGGCGAGCCCCACGCTTCGGGATGGATCACGATGAAGCCCGCCGCATCCGACTTCGCGATCGCGTGCGAGAGCCACGCCTGCTGGCTCGCGTTGCTCGTGCGGCCGTGGAGGTTGATCACGAGCGGCGTGCGCTTGCTCGGATCGTAACTCGCGGGTACGTGCACGCGTGCGGTGCGGGTCAGCGAGCCGACCGTGAGCGACCAGTCACTGTCGAGCGGCTGTGCGGTCTTGCCGTCGCACGTCGCGCTGATCTGCGCGTCGCTGTCAGAGCCGCCGCTGTCGCTGCCGAGTGCGGCATCACCGGCGACATCGTCATCGTCGCCGTGCTGCATCATCGTCGGGCTTCCGCACGCGGCGAGACCGAGGAACGCTAACGCTCGCGCCAGCGAGCCGCCAGGCGAGCAAGTACCCTTGGGGTGCATCACGACCGTGGGTGCGCGACGAAGAAATCCCAGAGCGCGTCGGTCGCGATCAGGTTGTCGCTCTTGTTACCGAGGAACGGCAGCGTCTCGCCGCCGGGCCACTGATGACCGCCGTCCTGGATCGTGCACAGCACGACGTCGGCGCCCGCGGTGCAGCCGCCGTACGTCACGCAGCTCGCATCGCCGTTCGTGTATGTCGTGGTCATCGTCGTGCACCCGTTCTTGCCCTTCCAGAAGTTCACGCCCGACGCGACGTACTGGTACAGCGAGAGCGAGTCCGACGTGCCATTGACCATCATCACCGGCATCGGCTTCGTCGGCGAGCAGCCCTGGAATAGCAAGAGTCCGGCGACCGGACCGATGGCCGCGATGCGATCGGCCATCTCGCAGCCGAGCCGGTGCGATTCGTACGCGCCGTTCGACATGCCCATCATGTAGACGCGCGAGGTGTCGATGCACAGCTTCGCTTCGGCTTCGTCGAGCAGCTTCTTGAAGAAGCCGGTGTCGTCGAGGTTGCTCGACGAGGCGGGCTCGCAGCACGTGCCCGAGTTCCAGCTCGTCGGCGTCGTTGCCGATTCTGGATAGATCGCGATGAAGCCAGCAGCGTCCGACTTCGCGATCGAATGCGTGAGCGACATCTCCCCGGATGCATTCGCCGTGCGGCCGTGAACGTCAACCACGAGCGGCGTGCGCTTGCTCGGATCGTAGCTCGCGGGCACGTGCACTTTCGCGACGCGCATCGAGCTGCCGACCATGATGTTCCACGTCGCATCGAGCGGCTGCGCGGTCTTGCCGTCGCACGTCGCGCTCTGCGGTGGCGCATCGCTCGAGCCCGAGCCCATATCGGAACCGCCGCCGCCCGCTGCATCGAGTTGATCAATGGATTGCGTCGGCGAGCTACACGCGACCAACCACACAAGAAGCCACGCTCTCATCGCGCACGAGGAAGCCAGTTTCCGACGACGCGAGCAACGACAAATCGTGCATCGCACGTCGAATGCGCCAGTCGCGCAGCGAGGTGCGCTAACCGATCAAGTTGAGCAGACGCTCTGGATCGTCGCTCTCGATCCAGTCGACACCGAGCGCGACGAGCCGCTCGACCTCTTGCGCGGTCATCGCACTCGGCGAGATCGGCTTGCCGGTCGTCGAACCGAGCGGGAACAACGTGTGCGTACCGATCGCGATGCCCTGATCGTGCAGGCGCTTCACGGTTCGACTGCCCACAATCGTGTGCTCCGCGCCGACCACACGTGTGCCGAGCAGCTTGCCCACGAGGTTCGTCTCGAGAATGCGGTTGAGCAGCCGACGCGCGTTCGTGCGGATGTGACCGTCGGCGGGCAGCGACAGCTTGTTTCGCAGATACGGCAGGCGCTCGAGGAACGGCGCCGCGAAGTCGAGCATCGTGTCGTCGAAGCAGAAACCGGTCGCGAGCTTCGGATACGCCGACAGCGCAGCGCGCAGCTTGCGCGGATCGAAGCTGGTGAGGATGACGTGATCCTCGGCGTTCGCCTTGCGCACTTCCTCGGCAACGACGCGCGCGATCTCGGTCTGCCAGAAGCCGAACGCGTTGAGCTTGAGCTCGATGTTGATCGCGACCTTGCCCGCGACTTCGGCGAGTACTTCGGCGAGCAGCGGAATCGGCTCTTCGCGCTCGTACCGCGCGACCGTGCGTTGACCATGGACATCGACACCCATCGGCAGCTCGCGACGAACGCGCAGCTTCGACAATTGGTCCCACGTCAGATCCCATACGTTGCGCGGGTTGCCGGTGAGCCGGCGCAGATTCGCGTCGTGCAAAACAACTGCACGGCGATCAGCGGTGAGCTGCACGTCGAGCTCGATCGCGGGGACACCGAGCTGCACGGCGCGCTTGAACCCGGCGAGCGAGTTCTCCTGGTGCCGCGCAGGGACACCACGATGACCCACGACGATCGGCTTCTTCTTGCCGAGCATGAATGGGTTAGACAGCGCCGCGTGCATGGTGTTTCCTTCCACTGTAGCGTGTTGTTGATTTCGCGACGACGATTCCTTATGGGCTCCGCCGCCGGCGGGGTAATGCTGGGATGCCAGCGCACGTCCAAGACGGTAGCGATCCGTGATGTCGACCACGTCACGACCGCGTTAACTAGCCGTGACGGCGCGGGCGTCGCGCTGCGTCGATCGATCGGTAGTCGTGCGCTGCCGCTCCTCGATCCGTTCCTGCTGCTCGATGAAATCCATAGCTCGGACCCGGCGGATTACGCGGCCGGCTTCCCCCAGCACCCACATCGCGGATTCGAAACCGTGTCTTACGTGCTCCGCGGCGGCTTCCAGCACCGCGATAGCGTCGGAAATCACGGCCTGATCCACGACGGCGGCGCCCAGTGGATGACCGCAGGCCACGGGATCATTCATGAAGAGATGCCAACCCAGACCCACGGTCCCGAGCTATGGGGCCTCCAGCTATGGGTCAACCTGCCGGCAGCCCGCAAGATGATCCGGCCTCGGTACCAGGACTTGGCGCCGTCCGCGGTCCCCGAATTCGACATCGCCGACGCGAGGGTTCGCCTGGTTGCGGGCACGATCGGCTCCCACCGGGGGCCTGTCGATGGGATCGACATCCGGCCGACCATGCTCGATGCGACGTTGGCGCCCGGCGCGACCTTCAGCCACTCACTACCCGGCGCAGACACTGCGTTCGCGTACGTATTGGAGGGCGAGGTCACGGTGGGCCAACGCCAGGTCACAGCTGGCCAGCTCGCGGTGCTGGGCCTGGGCGACCAGGTCGTGGCGAGCTCGGCAGGCGGCGGCCGGTTCCTGCTCGTGTCAGGCACGCCGCTACGCGAGCCGGTCGCGCGGCGCGGTCCGTTCGTGATGACCACGGACGACGAGCTGCGCCAAGCGTTTGCCGACTATCAGAACGGCACGCTGACGCTGTGATTCGTCGCCGCGACGACGAAGCAATACTCGCGCTTGCAGGCGAGTAGCCAGTACTCGCCGCTTCGCCACGGCCGGTAGGTGTGGCCGCGCAACCGCCGCGGCGGATCGCCGAGCGCGACGACGAACGGCTCCCAGTCCGCCAGCGCGGGCGGCAGCTCCACCTCGCGATCGGGTGAACGGCCGTGGCGGACGATCTGCGCGGCGTAGCTCTCGAGCGCCCCATCCCGCCAGCGCGCGACGTAGACGCGATCGCGTGGCAGGCGTGGCGGTGGGCCGTCGAACGTCACGATCAGATCGACCGCGCGGAGTGCCGTCGTCGCGTCGCGCTGGACCTCGGCGATCGCGTCGAGGAATGCATGCTGCAGCGCGCGGACGTCGCGGCCGAGGTATTGCGCGGCAGCGAACTGGGCGTCGATCGCTTGCGCTTCGCTCCTCGAGGGCGGCGGATCGAATGCGTAGTCGGTCTGTAGCTTGACGTCCGTGACCCCGAGTGGCGACCAGCGCTCGCCGGCGCGGAACACGACGCGGCCGAGCTGGTAGTAGCTCGCGATCAGGTCGCGCTTGCGTTGATCGCGCGTGTCGTCGCCGAGGAACCACCACGACTCGGGCACCTGTTCCCAGGCGCGCGCCGTGTACGTGTCGCCGGGTTCGGTCGCGGCAAGCTCGGCGAGTCGCAGGTCAGAGGCAGCGGCGAGGCGCGTGTAGAGCGGGACGGTGCGCGCGGCCGCATAGCCGCTCGCGACGACGGCGAGGATCACGAACGGTGTCGTGCGCGTGAGGAACGCGCGCGCGAGCGCCATCACGGCAGCGAGCAGCACGAACATCGCGTGCAGATAGAATCGTGGACCGAGCAGTGGCGACACGAACAGCGTGATCGCGA
Source organism: Kofleriaceae bacterium (assembly GCA_036274355.1). Taxonomy (GTDB): domain Bacteria; phylum Myxococcota_A; class Polyangia; order Haliangiales; family Haliangiaceae; genus JABFXX01. Next base: position 4,769 of record DASUFX010000398.1, read on the forward strand.
TCGTGACCCCGGCGAGCAGCGCGAGGCCGACGACGGCCAGCGCACCGCGCTGGTGGCGCTCGATCACGGTGCGCTGGACGAGGCCGATGATCGCGATCGCGATGATCAGCGCGAGCAGCGGCGAGGCAGCGAACAAGAGGCCGCGTACGATATCGAGGTTGCCGGCGGCGCCGCGGGTGACAACTTGATCGAACAGCGACAGCTTCGCGGCGAGACCGTCGTAGCGCTGGCCTTGACCCGGCGCGAGGAACAACAGCGCGTAGCCGGCGATCACGCCGCCGACGCCTGCCGCGAGCACCGCGCGATGCGCGCCGTACTTCTCGCGATCGTAGAGTGCGAACGCGAGTGCGAATGCGATCAGCGTCGGGCCGACGTGCTCGTTGCCCATGCCAGCGGCGACGCCGAGCACGGCGATCGCAGCGATGCGCCACCGGCTCGGCCGCACGGACCACGCGCGAAGAGCGACGAGAAACCAGATCTCGAGCGCCGCGACCCACACGTAGTTCGTCGCGTAGGCGCGGCAGAACAGATACGCGGGAAAGTTCGGCGCCGCGAACCACAAGCAGCCGATGCCGATCGCGAGCGTCGCGAGGTCGCGCAGATCATGGCGCACGGGTGCGCGGCGCAGCGCGAGCACGAAACCGCCGAGCACGAGCGCGAGATACGCGAGCGGCGTGACCAGCTCGGCAACACCCGTCGTCTTGTATGCGAGGTACGCGAGCGGCTGGCCGATGCGCGGGTTGCTGCTCGTATACTGGTCGACCCAGTACGTGATGAAGCCGCGCACGCTCGCGGGCTGCGCGTGGGTATCGACTGCGACGTTCCAGGCGTCGAATGCGAACGGTTCGTGATGGACGACATACCCAATGTGCAGAGCGGTCAGCGCGACGTACGTGCAAAACAATGCGCGCAGCACGGTGCTCGCTCGCGGCGAGAACCAGGTGGCGTCGGCAGCGGTGCACATCGAGTGGGCCCGTTCAGCAACGGCTGTGCCCGCGCAAGGGGTGAGAAGTGCGTGGCGACGACGCCGGTAAATCGTGGTTCACCCCAAAACCCGGCTCGAAATGTCGTGGTCTCAGCAGCCGGCCTGGCGCGCCAGGTCATCGAGCGTGGCGCGAAATGCGCTGCCCTCGCGGGAAAGCACGAACACCCAGAGCGCGCCCGTTGCGCAGGCGCGGCGTTCGGCCCACCCGGTGAGGACGATCGGTTGCGCGGTCTTGAACGCGTCGAAGACATGCGCGGTCAGCGCGAACCGGTTGCCGTCGGCGGTCGCCTCGACGGCGATTTCGTCGCGCGCGGTGATGCGGTGCTTGTCGTCGACGGCGGCGATTAGCCCGCGGAAGTAGGTCGTGAGCTCTGCGGCCAGCGCCGTCGCATCGAGCTCGGCCGGATCGTCGGTGCGCCAGGCGAATGCGTAGGACCAGTAGCCGGGCGCAGCCGGATCGAACATGCCGGGCGGGAACCGCAGGTCCTCGTAGCCGCGATGTGGCAGCGACGGTGCGAAGTCGAGCGGGAAGCGAATGACCTCGCTGCGCCAGCCTTGCGGGACCGGCCACGTGGGCGCAGGAGCCGTGGCCTTCGCGGGCGCTGGCTTCGCGGGATCTGCACCGTGACAGCCGAGCAGGGCGAGCGCGAGCACGAGACGGCCAACCATCGCGGACATCATGTCAGACCTAGCGGATACGGTGCGCGCCGTGACGAACGCACTCGAGGAGCTGTCTCCTTACTACTTCCAGGCCTTCGGTGTGACCGATACGCAAGGCTGGATCATGTGGAAGGTCGTGCTGACGATCCTGCGGCGCTTCGAAGAGACCGGCATCACCCAGCAAGAGTTGCCGCGCTCGATCCAGCGTCCCGGTGCAGCGGTCGCGCTCGCGGTCGCACTTGGCATTCGCCAGGCTGGACTCAGCGCCTCGGCTGCTACCGCGCAGCGCTGATCTTCCCATCGACGTAGTACCAGAGACCATCCAGTTTCCGAAATCGCGAGCGCTCGCGCTGCGCGAACGGTTTGCCGTTCGTGATGCCACGGGCAATGAACTCGACGATGCCGTCGTCGTCATCCTCGCCGCCGCGCTCGGTCGCGACGATCTCGAGCCCCTGCCATGTCGTGTCGCGCGACCACTGCGCGATCGATTTGCGATCGACGGTGCCGCGCGTCGACGCATCGTGCGTCTCGATCAAGTAATCGATCGCCCCACGCACGAATGCCGTGTAGCGCGAGCGCATGAGCGCGAGTGCGGTCGGTGCCGGCACACCGTCGAGGAAGTTGCCGCAGCATGCGGCCTCGATGACACCTGAACCGCATGCACATCGATCGCCAGCCATGCGCGTAGGGTACGATAGGCACAATGCTGAATCGCGCCGACGACCTCGCAAACATGACCGTGCTCGACGAACAAGGCACGCCGGTCGCGCTCGGCACGTTCTGGAAGGACAAGCCGGCCGTCCTCGTGTTCACGCGCCACTTTGGTTGAATTCACTGCCGCGAGCACGTGGTGCAGTTGCACCAAGGAATCGACCAGCTCCATGCCGCCGGCGCGGAGCTCTACATTATCGGCAACGGCACGCCGAACTTCATCGCGGGCTTTCGCGAGCAGACAAAGTATCCCGACCCGATCTACGTCGATCCCTCGCTTGCCGTGTACAAGGCCGCCGAGCTCAAGCGCGGCGCGCTGCGCACGTTCGACCCGCGCGCGCTCGGCAAGACCATCACGGCGTTCAGACACGGCTCGCGCCAGGGCAGCGTGCAGGGCGATGCCTGGCAGCAAGGCGGCGTGCTCGTCGTCGCGCCCGGCGGCGAGGTGAAGTTCCACCACGCCTCGGATCGCCCGGGCGACAACGCGAGCATTCCCGAGATCGTCGCGGCGCTGCGCTAGAAGCGACCCATCACCGCAACGCCGCCGCCGTTGGCGTTGACCCATGGCGCGACCGCTTGCTGCTCCGAGCTCTCCTTGATGGTCTTCGCGCCGGCGAAGTACCAGACGAGGCCGCCGGCGAGCACGGCGACACCGACACCCGCCGTCGCATAGCCGAGGTTTATCGTCGACGCCGCGCTGCTCGCTTCGCCGAACACCTTGTCGCCCGGAGGCGCCGCGCACTCGTGCGTCGATAGATCGCACTGGCTCGGCATCTGCGACCTACCGTAGAACACTACGCCGCCGCCGGCGAGCGCGAGCACGCCACCCGCGATCGCGACGGCCAGTGCGCCCTTCGGGTGGACGACGGTCGGGCCCTGCTTCTTCGGCGCCGGTCTATCGACGATGCCGCCGCCTGGGTTCGAGACGATGGTCGCCGAGCCAAAGCGCGCCTGGACGACGCGACCCTTCTCGCCGCTGCCGATCACGACGGTGACGACTTCGTCTTTGCCCGCGTTCGAGAACTTGACGGTGTGGTTACCCGGATCGACGTCGACGGGGCGGCCGTCGATCGACGTCGCGACGAGCATGCCGTCGACGTACACGCTCGTGTTCGGCAGGTCATTGCCGTTGCCGTCGCGCGCGACGAAGTTCACCGTCGGTTGCAGGTTCGAGAGATCGTCGGCGAACCTCGCGCAGTCACCTTGGACGGCAGCAGGGCAGCCTGATTGTGCGCAGGTCAAGAACAGCTTGCGCGCAAGCGTGATCTTGCCCGAGTCACGCGCGTCTTGGCCGCGACTATGCGCGTCGACGCACGCTTCTTTGGAAAGATCGGCATACGCGAGCGAGCTCGACGCGAGAATCGCAAACGCAATGAGTAGCTGGCGGGTCATTCGAGTCTCCTAGAGGCAGGCGGGTTTGAAGACCTTCTTCGAGCCTTCGAAGTAATAGGGCGGGTTGCAGTCGTCTTTGGGTTTGTCGGCGGCTGCCGGCTTGGCATCCGAGCCGACGGCTTGGGTGACTGGATTGGGAGTGGGCTTGGCGGGCGGTACTTCTTCCGACTTCTTGATCTCCTTCTTGACGACCGCAGGGCGCGGCGCAGGACGCACGGGTGCACGTTTCACGGGTGGGGCTTCACGCGTGACGACCGGCTTCTCGGCCGACGTCTCGCTCGGAGGTGGTGTGGGCTCGGGCATGGCAGCGACCGGCGCGGACTCCGTCGCCGGTTCAGGCGCGGTAGGCGCTGGCTCCGTCACGGCAGCTGGCGTCGGTTCGGGCACGGGCGCGGCCGCAGCGGTCGGTGTGGGCTCGGCCGGCGGCGTGGGTTTCGCGGCGGGCTCCGGCGCAGCGTCGCCTGATTTCATCGCGACGACGGCGCCGACGCCGAGCAACAGCACGAGCGCGGCGAGCACGCCGATGATGGCGCGACCACCAGCTCGCGGTGGCGGCGCCGATTCCGTGGCCAGTGGCTCGTGTTGCAGCTCGGCGGCGCTCGTCGCGCGGCGAAACTCGCCCGGCAACGTCGCCACCCGGCGAACGCCGGGCTGCGTCGCGATGTTTGCGTGCGTGCGGCGCCAGCTCGCCTCTTCGGCGGCGATGATCTTGTCGCGACTCTCGATGAAGTCCTTGCCGAGGGACTTCACCCACGCGGCAACCTCGGACGTCGATGCCGGCGGCACCGCCCTGGTCAGCGCCTCCTCCATGTCGGCCGCGCTCGCGTAGCGCTTCGCGAGATCGACGTCGAGGCCCTGCTGGACGACCGGTTCGATCGCCGACAGCATCCTC
>DASUFX010000399.1:0-11434 GCA_036274355.1 Kofleriaceae bacterium
TGTTGTGGCCGCTCATCAGCTCGGGCGACACCACGACCGCACACGTCGCGAGTCCCGCCTGGATCGCGGTTGTCGCGACCTGGATCGCCGCTGTCGCTGACGCGCATCCGAGTGTCAGATCGAAGCCGAGTCCGCGCGCACCGATCGCGTTCTGGATCTCGATCGCCATCGCCGGATACGCGCGCTGCAGCATCGACGTCCCGCAGACGACGAGATCGACCTCTTCGCCGACACGCCCGGCAGCAGCAAGCGCGCGCGTGATCGCGTTCACGCCGAACTCGGCTTGCACCGATAGTTGATCGTCGCGTCGATCGGGCACGTTCGGGCACATGCGCTCGGGATCGAGAACGCCGGTCTTGTCGACGATGTAGCGACGCTTGATGCCGGAAGCTTTTTCGATGAACTCCGGCGACGATTCCTTCAGTGGCGGCTGGGCGCCCGCCGCATTGGTGCGTCGCACGTACTCGTTGAACGCGACGCAAATCTCTTCGTTCGTGAGGACGTTTTCGGGATGCCAGACACCGGCGCCGGTAATGGCCGTTCCGGTCGAATTGCGAGTGCGTGACATGGCCGTGGCATCGCATAGCCGAACCCCTGTCCGCACCAGCAATCCGTCATGCTTGGGTCAGGTTCGACCACGTAAGTCTTGAAACGTGCACGTGAAGCGCGCATGAAGCGGGGTCTATTAGGCTCCGCACACATGTGATGCCAGGAACGCGGTGGCGTGGTTCAGCGCGCGGCGGCTCGTGTGAAGGTCGGCGACGTTGAGCTGAAACACGTGATGCATCCCTTCCCAGATCTCGAGCCGCACCGGAGAGCCCGCGCGTGCTGCTCGGTCGGCAAGCCGCCGGGCATCGTCGAGCAGGTGTTCGTCGGTGCCCACCTGAATCAGTAGCGGTGGCAGATGTGACAGATCACCGTAGAGCGGTGATGCGAGCGGATCGCGCGGATCAGCACGGCCGAGGTACTTCTGCGCGTAGGCTTGCAGGTGCTCGTACGTGATCAACGGATCGGCGATCGTCGCATCCGTCATCGACGCGCCGGCAAACGCGAGATCCACCCACGGCGAGAACAGCACGCCGGCGATCGCTTGCGGTCCGCGCTGCGCGAGTCGCGACATCAACGCGAGCGCCAAGCCACCACCTGCAGAATCGCCGACGATAGCGATCCGATTCGCCGTCGTAAGCAGCCAGTCATATGCTGCCATGACCGCGTCCACTGCAGTCGGCAGCGTCGCCTCGGGTGCGAGCGGATAGTCGAGCACGAAGGTGGTGAGCTGGGTGCGGCCCACGATCTGACTCGCGAGCGGCCGAAATGCGTCTGCTGATCCTTGGACGTAGCCGCCGCCGTGCAGATGCAGGATCACGCCATCGGGCGCTGGCTCCGCGCAGCGCGCCCACCAGCCGTGGACCACGGTGTTGTCGACGCGCTCGAAGGAAACGCCGTCAGCAATCGGCGTTGCGGAGATGAACGAGTCGAAGTTTGCCCGCGGCGTTCCCTTCGCGGTGCTCCAGTACGCTGCGAATCGGGCGCGGAGCGCAGCCTCTCGGTCACGCTCATCCGTCGGCAGAGGGATCGTGACGCTGACCGCCGAGAGCTCGTTCATCATAGTTCCTCCTCGAATCACGGCGGTGCACCGCGCGTACCACGCACGCTTCCCGAAACAGCAGCGCTGGTCGCGGTATCATCCGTAGCTGGTGCGGTGGGTCGCGGTCCTCTTGCTGGTCGGGTGCGTGCAGACGAACGCGCGGTTCTGCGCGGACGGTCGCATTTGTCCCGAAGGGCGTTTGTGCGACGACGTTCACGATCTGTGCGTGTCGCAAGACCAGCGCGATCAGTGTCACGACAAGCCTGACCACACGCACTGCGTCAGCGATGTCACGACCGGGCAGTGCGATCAGGGCGTGTGCATCCCGGGCTGTGGCGATGGCGAGCAGCAAGCCGGCGAGACGTGCGACGACGGCGGGTTCGCGAATCACGACGGCTGCTCGTCGGTGTGCGAGCTCGAGGTCGGCAACTGGCGCGAAGTTCCGAAGTATTGGGTTGCGCGCGCAGGCCACGTGGCCGCCTTCGATACCGCGCGTCAGAAGCTCGTCGTGTTCGGTGGCGTGACGCAAGCGAGCGCCACCGCGAATGCCGGCAGCTCGAACGATACGTGGGAGCGCTCCGCCGATGGAACGTGGCATCAGATCGAGGTTGCCGGACCTCCGCCGCGGCAGAACGCGGCGATGGCCTACGATGCCGCGCGCGGCGTGATGGTGCTGTTCGCTGGGGTGACGACGCAAGGCACCGTGCTGACCGATACCTGGGAATTCGACGGCACGACGTGGACGCAGAAAGCACCCACGGTATCGCCACCGCCGCGCCGGCTGCATGCGATGGCTTACGACTCGACCCGTCAGCGCGTCGTCGTTTTCGGCGGCGCATCGGAGACGCTGCAGCCGTTTGGAGACCTGTGGGAGTTCGACGGTACGACGTGGTCGCCGATCGCGACGACCGGGACGCCACCAGCGCCGCGCTACTCGGCGGCGATGGCATTCGACGACAATCGCGATCGCCTGGTCGTGTTCGCCGGCAGCACTTTCGACGGTCAAACGTGGGAGCTCGCGCCCAATGGTGCGTGGTCGCTCATCCCGGTCACGACCGGGCCGAAGAACCGGCTCGCCGGGGCGATGACATATGACCCTGTGAGTCAGCGCGTGCTGTTATTTGGCGGCGACGATCTCGGCGGGGTACTCAACGATTTCTGGGCATGGGACGGCGCGACGTGGACGGTTCTCACGTCACCGCGCACGCCAGCACCGCGTCGCGGTCACACGATGACCTCCGTCGGGACGACGACGGTGCTCGTGGCTGGCACCGCGGAGATCAGTGACGAGCCACTCGACGACGTGTGGACGTACGAGCCCGTGCAGGGTTGGAAGCTCGTCGATCTGAATTTCATCCCGTCGCCGCGCGCCGCGACACCGCTCGCCTACGATCCGGTACGTGACGAGCTCGTGCTCTACGGCGGGTTGCTCCTGCACAACGATACGTGGACATTCGACGGCACGCGCTGGTTCGCGGAGATGACGCCACAAACAGCCGGATTGCGCACCTACCACTCGACGGCGTGGGACGCGGCACGCCAGCGGGTCGTGATCTACGGTGGGCTCGCCGGTGGCACGACGATTCCCTACGACGATGCGTGGGCGTGGGACGGCACACGCTGGACGCGAATCCAGGCGGTGACGCGTCCGCCGGGGCGAGCGTCCGCCGCGTTTGCCGGCAATGCGGCCGGCGTACTCGTCATGTTCGGGGGCGGCACCGCACTCGACCCGAGCGGCGCACTCCAAGACACGTGGGAGCTCGAGGGCTCGACGTGGCGACAAATCGAAACCGCAACTGCGCCTGGGCCGGTGTTCGGGCCCGCGATGACGTACGACCCCGAGCACGATCGCATGGTGCTATATGACCGCGACGGTGCGACGTGGACGTACCGCAACGGCACATGGACGTTGCTGGTTCCCGCGAGCGAAGCGCCCGGTCCGCGTAACTTCGCGACACTCGTCTATCACGAGGCGCGCGGTCGCGTCGTCCTCTACGGAGGTGTCGCAGGCTCGATCGTGCTCACGGATCTGTGGGAGCTCGACGGAACGACCTGGCGGCAAGTCAATGCCGCTGGCGAGCCACCAGCGGCCCAGTTCTCGTCGGTTGCCTACTATCCGACACAGCGTTCGATCGTGCTGTTTGGCGGACAGCGCAGCAATGTGATCAACGAGACATGGTCATTTCGTTACGACTCCACACTTCCGGACGAGATTTGTACGAACGGGAGCGATGACGACGAGGACGGCCTGGCGGATTGCGACGATCCCGACTGCATCTATCACGGGTGTCCCAACTGAGAGATGATCGCATCATGGTGACCAATGGGCGTCGATGGCTGTTCGTTGCACTCGCCGGCTGCGGTGGTGGTGGCAGTGGCAACGTCGATGCACCGCTGACGATCGTCGATGCGCCGCCCGACGCGAAGGTGTGGCTCGACGCGCCGCCGCCGGAGTTCGACTTCTCGTGCATGACCAATCCGCCACCGACGACGGCGAACGCGAACATCACGGGTTCGGGCACTATTCGTCGCATCGAGTTCAACGGCTCGATCATGTTCAATCCGCTCGACGGCGCGAGCGTACGCGTGTGCAAGGCTCCCGGCGCGCCGGACTGCAACACGACAGGCAATCAGCTCGGCAGCACTGTGACAACTGCAAACGGCGGACTGTGGTCGATCACGTTCCCGAGCGGCGGGCAGCCTGCCGACGTGTACGTCGAGATGACCGAGGCCACCTCGCGTACGACCTTTGCGTTCCCTGATCAACCGCTCACGATGGACGCGATGGCCGATCTGCTCACGTTCACACCGCAGGTGATCGCTGCGCTGTCGCTCGTGCCAAACGGCTGCACCCAGAGCGCCGGCAACGCCCTGATCGGACTTGCCGTGATCGACTGCGCGAATCAGCCGATTGCGGACACGGCCAACCTCACGCTCAGCATCAAGCAGGGCGGCAACGAGGTGACGGGCACGACCACGATGGATCTCGGTGCCGTCAACGGAGCGGCAGCGGGTCTGTTCTTGATCTGCAACGTGCCACCGAACAACGTAACGACCGTCGGGGCCTCGTGGAAGGGCATGGCGCTGCGACCACACGACGTCAAGACCGTCGCGGGCACCACTTCGCAGACGATCGTGCGACCGGGCTACAAGTGACGCGATGAAGCGGCTGCTCATCACCGCGATGCTGTGCAGCGCTTCGATCGCGAGCGCGCAGCCGTGGGCGGAAGGCGTCAGCGACGCGCACAAGGCCGAGGCACAAGCGCGGCTCGAAGAAGGCAATGCGCTGTTCCTCAAGCAGAGCTACAGGGAAGCGCTCGAGAAGTACCAAGATGCGCTGCGCGCGTGGGACCACCCGTCGATCCGCTTCAACATCGTGCGCTGCTTGATCCAGCTCGATCGCCCCGTGGACGCCTACGACAACTTGAAGGCAGCGCTGAAGTACGGCGCAGAGCCGCTCGAAGAGAACGTGTATCGCGAGGCGCTCGCGTACGAAAAGCTTCTCGCGAACGAGGTCGCCGAAGTCGAGATCAAGTGCGCGCAGCCCGGTGTCGCCATCACGCTCGATGGCCAGGATCTGCCGACGTGCCCGGGCCAGGCCACGCGCCGGGTCAAACCGGGCAAGCACGAGGTCGTCGCGAACAAAGCCGGCTTTCTCACCGTGCAGCGCGAGCTCAAAGTCGTCGGCGGCAGCCGCGAGTCCGTCGACATCGCGCTCGTCCCGCTCGCAGAGGCGACGAAGGTCGTGCACCGCTGGCCGACGTGGATCCCGTGGGTCGTATTCGGCAGCGGGCTTGGCGTGGCGGGCTTTGGCGCGGCGATGGAGTACAACGCGCAGCGCACGATGGACGAGCACGATCGCGAGGTCGCACGGGACTGTGCGATGGGCGTCTGTTACGCCGATCCGAATGCCGACGGGCTCACCGACGCCCAGCGTGCGAAGGCGCGCGACCTCCAGACGCAGCGAGCAAACGCGGAGCTGCAGGACAAGATCGCGATCGGTATTATCTCGGTTGGCACCGTCGCGGCGATCGCCGGCGGCGTGATGCTCGTGATGAATCGCGGCGAGACGGTGTACTCGCTCGAACCGCAGCCCGGCGGCAGCATGGTCACGGCGAGCGGCCGCTTCTGATCACTTCAGCTTCGTCGCGAGCACTTCCTTCTTCAGGCGCTCGTTCTCTTCCTTGAGCCGATCGTTTGCGAGCTTGAGCTCGTCCTTGGCCTTCGCGAGCTGCGCCGAGATCGCCACGGCGGTCTCCTTCTCGCGAAGCGCGCGCTCCTTCGCGGTGCTCGCCTCGATGATCTTCTGCTCGAGTGCGATGTTCTTCTTGCGCAGCTCCTCGGCGGTTTCGGCGACCGCGGTCTCGGCCTTCTCCTTCGCAGCCTCGACCTTCTGCTTCGCTTCTTCGACCTCGTGCTTCTCGGCGAGCGCTGCTTGCTGTTGCGCCTCTGCCGCCTTCTGTTTGGCTTCGGCGGCCTTGCGTGCGGCTTCCTTCGCTTCCATCGCGGTGAGTGCGTCTTGCGCTTTGTGCTTCTCTTGCTGCGCGACGACCTCGGCGTTGCGGATCCACGCAGCCGCGACGATCGCACCGATCGCGACACAGCCGAGCACGGTGAATGCGACGATCAAGGCGAGCCGCTTCGCACGCGCGCCGCGGCGGGCGAGGGCGAAGACGTCGTCGAGAAATGCCTGCTCGCGAGCGGGGAGCTCGCGCGGTCGGAGCGCATGCCAGCGGCGTGCTTCCTCCATCGCGTCGCCGCGCCAGAGCAAGCCGTGCGGCCGTCCCTTCGCGTCCCACTGTTTCGCCGCCGTGGCGAGCTGGGCGAGGAACGCGGCGTCCTCTTGATCCTCGTCGAGCCACCGTCGCAGTGTTGGCCAGCGATCGATCAGCGATTCGTGCACGATCTCGACCGAGCCCGTGCCGCCGTCCGCACGCGTCTGCACGACGAGCAGGCGTCCGGCAACCAGCGTATCGATCGTGCGCGCGACCTCGGCCGGATCGCCCGCGAGCTGCTGGAGGTCGGCGAGCTCGACGATCGCGCGCGTGCGATCGGGCGTGACGAGCCGGCGGAACATCTGCTGCGTGAGCTTCTGCGCGGCCGCGTTCATCTGCCCGACCACGTCGTCGGCATGCGTGGCAAGCGCGCCGCTGATGCCACCGATCGCGGCGTAGCTCCGCACGGTGAGTAGACGCTTGTCGCGATCGCGCGCATCCCACAGCTTGGCGGCGGCGAACTGCAAGAGCGGCAAACCACCGGGCGTGTCCGCGAGCGCATCGATCATGTCGCCGACGATCGCGTTGCTTTCGAAGTGAAACCCGACCATCTCGACAGGAGCGACGAGCGCTTCGCGCAAACCCTCGCGGTCGGGTGGGCGCAGGAACACGAGGCCGCGCGACAGCTCCTCCATGAACCGCGCGTCCTCGCCAACGCGATCGAGCAAGTCCGAACGCATCGCGAGTACGACACGCAGTGGTGCCGCCGTGTCGTCGGCAACGCCGGCAAGTGCAGCCGTGAACGTGCGCCGCTCCTCGGCATCCGTGACGAGCGTGTACAGCTCCTCGAACTGATCGACGAACAACAGGATGTGCCCGCCGGATTGTCTCGCCCGTGCGCGCAGCAGCGTGCCGACGTAGCCCGGCTCGGTGCGCAGTCGCGTGACCAGCTGCTCGTGCTCGCCGACTTCTTCTTTGAGGTGCGAGCCCGATTTCGTGGTCAGTCGCTGCACGATCGTCGCGAGTGCGGCGAGTGGTTGGCGACCGGGACGCAACGTGACGACGTCCCACTGCTCGCCCGACGCCTTGAGAGCGGGACCGACACCGGCGCGCACGATCGATGACTTGCCCACGCCCGACGGACCGACGAGCGCGGTGATCGGCACATCACGAATCCGTGCGGTGATGCGTGCGATGTCACGAGCGCGGCCGAAGAAGCGATGGGCATCGCCTTCCTGAAATGCGGTGAGCCCCGGGTACGGGCTCTCGGTTTCGGCCAGGGTACGAGTCGCACGGCCCGCGCCTGGCGCGAGCGCTTCGAGTCTGCGCACGAGCTCGCCGGCGTTCGCGATGCGGTCCGCGTGCGTCTTGCGTAGACACTCGTCGACGAGTCCGGCGAGTGCGTCGGGTGCATCCTCGACGGCGCTGCGCAGCGTCGGCATCGGCGTATCGTTGCGCGCGTTCGCGAACAGGGCTTCGCCGGTAAACGGCTCGATCGGATGCCGGCCGGCCAGCATCTCCCACATCATCACGCCGAGCGCCCACAGATCCGTGCGCTGATCGATCTCGCCCATGCCGAGCTGCTCGGGCGACATATACGGCAACGTGCCGGCCATCAGGTCATGGCGGCTGTCCTTGACCTTCGCGATACCGAAGTCGACGACCTTGACCTGACCCGCGGTCGTCACGATGACGTTCTCGGGCTTGAGGTCGCGGTGGATGATGCCGCCTTCGTGTGCGCGAGCGAGCGCGCGCGCGATTGGCAACACGAGCTCGACGACTCGCGTCGCTGGCAAGCGTGACGCGCCACCGATCGGTCCCATCATGGTGCGCAGCGTCTGGCCTTCGAGGAACTCGAGGACCATGTACGGCGTGTCGTCGAGCTCGTCGACCTCGTGAATGATGACGATGTTGTCGTGATTGCACTGCGCCGTCGCGCGCGCTTCGGTGAGGAAGCGCTCGGCGTCTTCGCGTGAGGCCTGGCGCAGAAATTTGATCGCGACGCGGCGACCGAGCTTGGTGTCGCGCGCGGCCCAGACCACACCCATGCCACCGCGTCCGAGCTCGCGGATCAGCTCGTAGTGATGAACGCGCTGACCCGGTGACGCGGCGATCGCAACACCTGCGTCTGCCCCTGGCTCGGATTGTGTGGCGTGGAACGCCTCGGGAACCGCTTTGGGGCGCTGGGCTACCGGCGGTAGCTCGGTCGCGTGTAGCGCCGGATTCCCCTCGTTCCCCACATCCTCCAGGGTAACACGGTACCCCAGACCGATCGCGAGCGGCCTCCTTCGGTTACCATGGGAACTGGAGGGTAACGTGAGGTACCTGTACGGCGACTCGACATCATCACCGCTGCAGTCGAACTATCTCGCGTTCTTTCGCGACGCGATGGAATTCTGGGTTCATCTGCTGCTCGCGCAGCAGCGGATCAACAAGCTTCGCGACGAACGTTCCGCAACCGACCAGTACGCCGCAGCGGAGCGGACGCGGATCGGAGGGTTGAAGGCACTCGTGACCGATGCGGCCGAGGAGGCGAACCACGATGGCGCCGAGTCGATGTCGCTCCGTGCGGTCAAGAGTGTCATCACCGCCTCGGACCAAGCGATCGCGGTGATCCTCGACGAGCTGCAGCGAAAGCTCGATGCCGATCGAGCCGCGCTGGCTGCCAAAGACCGCCACGAGCGCGACGAGTGTCTCGACGCGTTCGCGAAGTACGTCGCGCTCCACGAGGCGCACGAGGGTACGTGGCGACTCAAAGCGTACCTCGACGACGATGGCAGCTATCAAGGTGAGACATCGGGGGCTGCCCCGTACGGCGCGGAGTGGCGATGTGCGATCGAGCTCCAGTCCGATCATCCAATGGCGAAGGGCATCAAGGTCGGCGACCTCGTCACCCAGATCGAGCTCCCACTTCCCGAAGGATCAGGGTGGCTCAAGAAGGGCAAGCTGAAGCCGCAGCGAATCGACCAGTACAGCATCGACTCGTTTGAAACCGACGGCACGCAGTTCAGCTACGCGCTTCGGGCCACCCCGCGCGCACCGACCGGCCTTGACGTCACGATCCGCGGCGACAAGATCGAGGTCACGCTCGCGGATGCGAAGGACGCGACCTCGGTCGAGGTCAACCTCGACAATCGCGAGCGGCTACTCACGTTGCGCGATCGCATCCTCGACGCGCTCACCTCCCATGCCGGGGTTCGTCGCCGCGTCGTGACCGCCACTATCGATGACAAGCCACTCGCCGACGGCGACGATCTCGGCGACGTCGTGAAGCGCATGATCGACGCTGCCACACCGATCGTGAAGCAGATCCGCAAGCACTCGCTGTCGCCGCACGAGCTGGTGATTCGCCGCCTCCTCGGCAACGACCGTCGCGAGGAGATCTTCGTGTCGACGGCGTCGTTGCTCGAGAAGCTGGGGCGACTGCCGAGGAACCTGCGCTCGCTGTTCGAACCGCTGGGCCTCGAGTGGCAGCGCGCGCACACGCCGGTCCCCGGCGAAATCTTCGTCGAGCCACCACGGCCGACGGCGCCCGAACCCGAGCCTGCGAAGGTCGAGGTTGCCAACGCCGAGCCCGAGCGGCAGCAGAGCGAGACCACCGAGTCCGCGCCATCGGAACCGTCTCGAGCAAGCGTGCCCGAGCCCGTGGACGACGCTGCGGGATCGGCTGCGGGATCGATCGAAGCCGCACTGTTGCGAACGTCGTCGCCGAGCATCGAGGTCGCTCCGGTGGCAGCGGCATCTGTGCCGTCACCGCCCGTTACGTCCACGATCTCGATCGATGCGCACAGCAAGGAAGCACTGGCCGCTACGGTCAAGCGCATCGTCGGTATGGCACGCGAAGGCCGTACGCCCGAAGCGTACGCGGCCTATGCCGCCCTCTTCGAGGACAACGGCTTCGCGCAACAGCGGCCACAGGACCAGCGTCAGGTTCTCAAGCTCGTGCTGATGTCGAAGACCCCGCCGCCGCGCAGCGAATCGGTCACTCACGCGTATCGCAGCGCGCTCGCTCGGCTTCAGAGCCTGAGTGCCGACAGCAGGGATCCGATCGACGACGAGATGATCGGCGTGTGCCTCGCGCTGCTCGGCTGAGCTGCGCGTCATCTGATCCGCGCCGTGCTACACGCAGCCGTATGAAGAAGAGCGCGCCGGCGGCATTGCGTAACCGCGAACCGATTCGGGAGGTGCTCGCGCAGCAGCTGCCCGAGACCGGGACCGTGCTGACGATCGCGGAGGGGTCGGGCGAGCATGTCGTGCACTTCGCTCGTAGCTTTCCCGCACTGACCTGGCAACCCTCCGACGTCGACGCCGAGGCGCTCGCCAGCATCGCCGAATGGCGGGAGGAGACCGCGTTGCCAAATCTGGCGAGTCCGGTCCAGCTCGACGTGACCGCGGCGCAATGGCCGATCGCGCACGCGGACGTCATTACGTGCATCAACATGATCCACATCGCGCCGTGGGAGGCGACGCTGGGTCTGTTCGCAGGCGCGGCGAGAACACTGCCGTCGGGTGCACTGCTGTACCTCTATGGCCCTTATCGTTTCGACGGCGCATTCACCGCGCCATCGAACGAAGCATTCGACGCCTCGTTGCGTGCGCGTGATTCGCGCTGGGGTGTCCGCGATGTAAGTGATCTGCAGACCGCCGCCACCGGTTTCGTCCTTCGTGCGGTCGTCGAGATGCCGGCAAACAACCATTCGCTGGTGTTCCGCCGCAACTAGCTGTCAGTTCTTCGACGGCATCCGCCCGACCACGCGCGGTTACGTCGCGGCCCGGACGTTGCTCCATCTGCTTCCTCATGCGGGGCAAAGCACTTGGCGTTCTGGTGGCGACGGTTCTGATTCCCGTGTCGGCACGTGCCGACATCTCGCCGCGTGGGGTGTTGTCGGCGGGAATCGATATCGGCCACCACGATCATCCCGACGACAATGGGACGTCCATCGGCGTCAACCTCGACGGCGAGCTCCACGTCGGCATGTTCCTCGTGGGTGCCTCGATCGGTTACGACGACTACGCACCGCTAAACGGCGTCACCGTGCATGCCGGTACGTACGCGGCACGCGTGGGCGTCGACGTGCCATTTGCGAAAACGGCGCCGAATCGTAAGGGCCGCACGATCCAGTTCGACGCG
>DASUFX010000400.1:0-8702 GCA_036274355.1 Kofleriaceae bacterium
CGAAGACCGCGTTGTTGAGCGCGTTGTCGAGGACCGACTCGAACGTGAGGCCGACGACACCGCTGTCCCGCACGGCGCCGAGCAAGTGCCGCGCCGAGCTGTTCATCATCATCACGCGGTCCTGCTCGTCGAACAGCGCGAACGCATCGGTGACCGACTCGACCGCCGACGTCAGGTAGGCGTTGGCGCGACGCGCCTGGCGCTCGAGCACGCGCCGGTCGGAGACGTCGCGAATTCCGGCGGTGAACAACATGAGGTCGTCGCTCTTGATCGGCGACAGGCTGATCTCGACCGGAAACTCGTGACCGTCTTTGTGCCGGCCGTGCAGCTCGAGGCCCGAGCCCATCGGCCGCAGGCGCGGCGCCGACGCGAAGCCCGATACGTGACCTTCGTGCCGGGCGCGCAGTCGCTCCGGGATCAGGGCCTCGATGCGCTTGCCGATGAGCTCGTCGCGCGCGTACCCGAACATGCGCTCGGTCTCCGCGTTGACGAGCACGATGGTGCCTGACTGATCGCACACGACCATGCCGTCGGGTGCGGCGTCGACGAGCTGGCGGAATGGCAGGTCAATGCGCATCGGGGAACCTCATGACGAACACCGCACCCGGCGAGCCATCCTCGACCCAGATGCGGCCTCCGTGAGCCTCGATCGCGATCTTGCAGAACGCAAGACCAAGGCCGCGATTCAAGCGCCCGGTCGAGCCACTCTCGAAGCGCTCGAAGATCTTGTCGCGCGCCTCGGCTGGCACACCCGGGCCCGCGTCGGCGATGCGCAACTCGATGTGGCCGTCGGCGCGCGTCGCGCTGACCTTGATCGCAGTGCCATCCGGCGCGTGACGGATCGCGTTCTCGACGAGGTTCGCGACCACGCGATGCATGAGATCCGGATCGACCATCAGCTCGGTCCCGCTCGCATCGGTCTCCAGTGTCACCTCGGCGCTCGCAGCGCGCGGCGCGAGCTCGTCGAACACGGTGCGGATCAGCTTCTCGGCGTCGACACCTTGTCGCGTCGGAGCGAGCCGCCCTTCGTCGGCCTTTGCGATGTCGAGCAGGTTCGTGATCATGCGCAGGAGTGCGCGCGTCTCTTGCTGGATGCTTCCCGCAGCACGCTTCGTGCGCTCGGCGGCGGTCGCGTCCCGTGCGACGATCTGCGCCTGCAGCTCGATCGAGTTGACCGGGTTCTTCAGGTCGTGAACGAGGAACGCGGCGAACTGCTCCTTCTGGAGCTGTAACCGCTGGAGCTGATCGCGCTGCTGCTTGATCTGCGCGAAAAGCTCGCTGCGCTCGGCAGCGATCCGGCGCAAGCGCAGCGCGGTCTGCACGCGCACGACGAGCTCACTCGGGCGAAATGGCTTCGTGATGAAATCGTCGCCGCCTGCAGCGAGCGCGCGATCGAACGTCTCGACATCGCGTTGCGCGGTGAGAAAGATGATCGCAACGGCTTCGCCACCGGGCAGCGCGCGAATGCGTTCGCATGCGCCGATGCCGTCCAGCACCGGCATGCGGATGTCCATCAAGATGCACTCGGGAGACTCGCGCGTGAAGGCAGCGACCGCTTGCTCGCCATCGTTCGCGAGCACGACGCGATATCCCTCGTCCTCGAGCGTCGCTTCTGCGAGCGCTCGATTCTCGGCGTTGTCGTCCACGACAAGGACCGCTCTACCAGTCATTGTCCGAGCCTCCGCCATGTACCGACCATGGCACGTGTTGCGATGTCGCGTGCGCGCGACGTGCAAACTTTCGCACAGCACAAATCCTCGACGAGAACAGCGTTCGTTTTTCGCTATCTGCGTCTGTACGCGCTGTGTAGTGTGCGCAGCCAGAGGGGATCATGAAGCAGACGTTTTTGCTCGCGTGTGTTCTGTTGTTCGCGTGTGGCCCGGCGGGGCGCGACGGCAATAACAACAACGGTGATGACGACGACGGCGCAACGTGTCCGCGTTGCTCCGACGACAAGATGAGTGTCATCGATTGCAATGGCAATGCGACAGCTTGTCCACCCGACCAAGGGTGCTCGAACGCGCAATGTATGCCGGCATGCGAGGCGGCCGAGAAGAACCACGCGTCGATCGGCTGCGACTATTACGGCGTCGACATGGATGCCGCGATGGGGCCGCCGATGGACGCTTGCTACACGATGTTCGTAGCGAACACGTCGCAAGGCCAAGCGCACATGAACATCTCGTTCAACGGGTCGTTCATCGATCTGTCCCGGTTCGCGAAGATCCCGCAGGGCCAGGGGATGTCACTTCAGTACGGCGCCTACGATCCGGGTCAAGGCCTCGCGCCCGGTCAGGTCGCGATCGTCTTCCTCGGCTATGCGCCGGGCGGCGGTGGTCCGCTGATGCCGAACGTCGCGTGCCCGGTACCGGCAGCGATCGGCACCGAGGCGCAGATCTCGGGTAACGGAATCGGTCACGCGTTCCACCTCGAGACCGACATGCCCGTCGTCGCGTATCAGATGCTGCCGTACGGCGGTGGCGCCGCGGCGGCAACCGGTGCGTCGCTGCTGTTGCCGACGAGCGCGTGGTCGAACAACTACGTCGCGGTCACCGCGTACGACACCGAAGGTTCGCCGCCGCCGATCTCGGTGCCGCAGGGTCCCTCGATGAACATCGTCGCGATGGAAGACGACACCACGATCACGATGCGTCCGAAATCGGCGATCGGCGGCGGTGGTGGCATTCCCGCGGCGACGGCGAACGGCACGTGGGAGATGAAGCTCAACAAGGGCGAGCACGCTCAGATCACCCAGTTCGCCGCGCTGTCGGGTAGCCCGATCCAGTCGGACAAACCGGTCGGCGTGTTCGGCGGTCACCAGATCATGTCGATCGATCGCTGCTGCGGCGATCACGGCGAACAGATGATCGCGCCCGTGCGCGCACTCGGCTACGAGTACGTCGCCGCGCCGCATCCCGAGCGCAAGCCGGTCAGCGAGGTCCACATCTACCGCATCTTCGGCGCCGTCGACGGCACCGCGCTCACCTACGATCCGCCGAACGTCGGCCCCGACAAGGTCGAGCTCGGCCAGTTCCTCGAGATCCGCAGCGCAGATCCGTTCACCGTGCGCAGCCAGGATCAAGATCATCCGTTCTTGATGTTCACGTACATGAGCGGCGCCGGCGAGCAAGGCGAAGGCGGTTGGGGCGACGCTGACTTCGTGCGCGTCGTGCCGCCCGCGCAGTACATGAAGCACTACGTCTTCTTCGCCGATCCGACGTATCCGTTTACCGGCCTCACCGTCGTGCGCAAGAAGAAGGACGGTGCGTTCAAGGACGTCAAGCTCGCGTGCTCGGGCGCACTCACCGGCTGGCACCCAGTCGGCTCCGGCGACTTCGAGATCACGACGGTCAAGCTCGTCGATCACTGGGCAGGCCAGGGCGGCTGCAACAACGGCGTCAACGAGATGGATAGCGAAGCCGGGTTCGGCGTCTGGGTGTGGGGCTGGGGCAGCGAGGACACGAACACCGGCTGGGTCAGCTACGGCTATCCCGCTGGCGAGGGCGTACTGCCGATCAACGACGTCGTGATTCTGTAATGTAGAGGGCGTGACCGTCTGGCGAGTTGTCACGCTCAACATCTGGAATCGGCAGGGCCCGTGGGCGCAGCGCTTGCCGCTGATCCGCGAAGGTCTGCGCGCACTCGACGCCGACGTGATCGGCCTGCAGGAGGTGCTCGGGTTTCCGGGCATGCCGAGCCAGGCCGACGAGATCGCGGCGGGCCTCGGCTGGCACGTGTACTACGCGCCGGCGTGGCACATCGGCGGTGGGCTCACCTACGGCAACGCGATCGTGTCGAAGCATCCGCTCGTCGACGGCGCGTGCCTGCCGCTACCATCGCCTCCCGGTCTCGATACGCGCACGGTCGCGTTCGCGCGCGTCGAGCTGCCGCACGGGCCGATGCCGGTGTTCGTCACGCACCTGACGTTCCAGCTCCATCTCGGCCATGCGCGCTGCGAACAAGTGCGCGCGCTCGTCGAGCACGTGAAGACACTCGCGCCCGTCGACGGCCCGCCACCCGTTCTGCTCGGCGACTTCAACGCCGATCCCGATTCCGACGAGATGCGGTTCTTGCGTGGCCTCACGCCGCTCGGTGGCACGTCGGTGTACTTCGCCGATTGCTGGAGTGCGACCGGCAATCTCGAACCGGGCTACACGTACGATCGGCGCAACACGTACGCACTGCGCTCGCGCGAGCCATCGCGGCGCATCGATTACATCTACGTGCGCGGTCCAGATCGTTCGCTGCGCGGCGAGCCACTGTCCGCGCGACTCGCACTGACCGAGCCTGTCGACGGAGTGTGGGCGTCGGATCACTTCGCCGTCGTCGCCGAGATTCATGCTGCGGCACGCGCGCACGATCCGGGGCTTTAGAGCGTTTCCGTGACCTTCGTCAGGTGCGCCGGCGCGTCGGCGTCGAGGCCACGTGCAGCAGCGAGCGCCGACACGCCGAGGTAGAAGCTCTGCACCTGACACAGTGGTGCGAGCAGTGCGGGCGCGTCGACCGGTGGGCAGCGATGCACCGTCGCGCCGAGCGCGGCCAGCTTCGCGAGCACGTCGCGCGTGGCGGCTGCCGTTTGATCGGCTTGCTCGATCGCGACGATCGGAAATCCATCGCGCACGAGCGCGACCGGACCGTGCAGCACTTCGGCGGTGCTGAACGCTTCGGCATGCAGCCGGCACGTCTCCTTGAGCTTGAGCGCGAGCTCCTGCGCGGCGCCGAGCCCGACGCCACGGCCGACGACGTAGAGACCGGTCGCGGTGGCAAGCGGTGTGAGATCCCACGGCGCCTCGCATGCGGCATCGAATGCATCGGGCGCGCGGGCAACCGCATCGACGAGCGTCGCGTCGCCGGTCCACGCGGCAGCGAGCTGGACAAATGCGAGTCCCGAGAGCAAGAACGACTTCGTGGCCGCGACCGCGCGCTCTTCGCCCGCGCAGATCGGCAGCACGAGGTCGCAGTGCCCAGCGAGCGGCGATGCCTCGTCGTTGACGATGCCGACGACGAGTGCGCCTCCACGCTTTGCTGCGTCGGTCAGCTTCAGCACGTCCGGGCTCTTGCCGCTCTGCGAGACCGCGATGAACAGCGCGTTCGTCAGGCCGACCGGCGCGCGGTGATACATCGATGCCACCGACGGACCGACCGACGCGACCAGGTTGCCTGCCATCGTCTCGAGCACGTACTTGCCGTACGTCGCCGCGTGATCCGAGCTGCCGCGCGCACAGGTGACGACCAGCGGTGGCGGCGCAGCACGGAGCCGCCGCGCGAGCTCGCCGAGGATCGGGGCGCAGGTCACGAGCTGGCGGCGTGCACCTGCCGCGGTCTCGCGGGCCTCGATCGCGATCCTCGGCTCCATACCCAAGCGTAGCGTGCGTTTGCCTACTGCGCGATTCGCTCGACGGTGTAACCCGCCCTCTGCAGCATCGCCACGAGCCCGTCATCGCCGAGCAGATGGCCGAGCCCGACCGCGACGAACGCACCGCCCTGACCGAACTGCTTCTCGAGCGCGGGAAACCACTTCTTGTTGCGCGCGGTCAGCATCACGTCCTTCGTGCGCGGCACGACCAACAGCGCCTGCATCACCACGATGTCGCCAGCGCGATAAGCGTTCTCGAGGCGCGCGAGGTCGCAGCGCATCGTCTTGCGCGCGCGAATCGCTTCCTGCAGATCGGCGACGCCGACCGTGCGGTCCAGCATCCAGAGCTGATCTTCCCAGCTCTCGAGCGGCTCGACCGGGATCGAGAGCTTCTCTGCTCGCTCGGCCAGCTCGACGTCCATCGAGGGCCCTTGCGACGGCGCGAGAAACTTCGTCAGCTGCGACATCGCGTACCACGGCCGCATGCGGCGCAGATCGTCTTCCTTCACCTTGCCGAGCAGCGCGTCGCGCAGGTCCCACCAGTCGTCGGCGGGCAGTAACTGATCGATGCCTTTGCCTGATGCATTGCGCGCGTACTTGCGGAACATGTCTGTATCGACGTCGACGTCACCGAGCTCGGTGACAAGGCGAGGCGACTTTGCGAGCGCGTCCTTCGCCGAGGCGGGCACCGCGTCGAGACCTGTGTTGTGGATCGTGCCGAACAGCCAGACCACGTCGCCGCCCTTCTGCACTTTCCATAGAAACGCCGGGCCGGGAATCGACGGCGCCACGACCGCGCACTGTGGCTTCGAGCCACCGCATGCGGTTGCCAGCGCGATGGCGAGCGCAAACAGCGCGCGAATCACAGCGTCTTCAGGTACTCGAGCACTGCCTTGCGTTCGCTGTCGCTCAGATCGTCGCCGAACGTGTGGCCGCCGTTACCGTAGCCGGCCTGCGTCGTGTCGTAGATCTTCACGCGCGCGCCAGCGGTGGGCTCGCCGGCGTGGCCGTGATCGAGCTTCGTGAACTTCCAGCCGAGCGTGGCGGGATCGTAGTCCGTCGACTGGAATGTGCGCGTCCAGTACTTCGGCCGCTTCGACGAATCGAGCAGCGCTTCGATCGTCGGCACCGAGCCGTTGTGGAGGAACGGCGCGGTCGCCCAGACGCCATCGAGCGGTGGCGCGACGTAGCCGATCGACGGCTCGAGTCGCGACGTCTGGCCCCAGAACGAGGCGGCGAACCACTCGACGAACGCGCCGGCGAACTGGTTCTCGCCTTCGACGAGCGTCGAGTCCGTACCGATGTCGGCTAGCGGCACCAGCTGATTCGGATACACACCGCCTTCGCCGTACGTGCCGTGGCACTTCGCGCACGTCGCCTCGAACACGGTCTTGCCCTTCGCGACGAGTTGCGTGTCGACCGCGCCGAACGGCCACGCAGGCGGCTGCACGCTCGACTCGATCCATGCACGTACGTCGACGAACGCCTGATCGATCATCTGCGCCTCGGCGACGTTCTCGGTGCACAACAGCGATGCCGCCATCATGATCCGCGCGTGATCGCCGCGGCCGGCCGCGTTGTAAAACATCGTGTGCTTCTTGGACATGCGCCACCATGGCGGCACGTCGACGGGCGGCACGATCGCGGGGGGCAGCGGAATCATCGGCTCGGCCGACCATGCGAGCGTCGCCGGATCACGGTGGGAGAACAGCGCGGCGGTCAAGCTGTCGGCCGGGTTCACACCGATCGTGATCGTGCGCGAGTAGTCGGCGATCGCCGCCATGCGATCGCGGAAGCGCTCGAGCTCGGTCTTCTCGACACCACTGACGAGACCGAGCGCGGTGTCGAGCAGCGCGACCTGATCGCCGGTGAAGTCGCGGTCAGCGGCGCCGAGGCCGATCACGAGCTGGTCGTTGATCTTGCCCGCGTGGCAGAACATGCAGTTCGCCGACACGACGCGCACGCCCTCCGCCGATGTCGCCGCACTCCAGTAGTAGGGCAGCGCTGCGTTGTCGCCGGTACGGCCGGCCATCCGATCGGCTGCAGAGCCGCTCGGCGCGATCGATTTCGGGATGCCACAGGTGATGTAGCCGCCGTTGATCAAGAAGTCGTAGCCCTTCGCCGCGTCGCCAGGCCGCTGCGTATCGGCCGGTAGCTCCGGATACGGGAAGACGACGCCATCGTCGTCACCGGTGGCCGGATCCGTGCCACACCCGATTGCGAAGACGAATCCCACCACGGCTAGACAACCGAAGGTCCGCATCGCGGCGGACCCTACACTACAATCCAGCCGTGGTGCTGCTGAATCTCGACGCCGGCGAGCACGCGGACGAGCCCGAGGAATTGTGGGCGCTTGCCGACGTGCTGTCGGTTGCATGCGGCGGTCATGCGGGTGACGAGCAGTCGATGGCGCGCGTGGTCGCATTCTCGGTTGGTCGCGCTCGGCCGCGGATCGGCGCGCACCCGTCGTATCCCGATCGGCTCGGCTTCGGCCGTCGCTCGCTCGCTGTCGATCCGCAGGCACTGCGGCAGACGATTGCGTGGCAATGCGCGCAGCTCGCGAAGGTTGCCGCTGCACATGGTCAACGCGTGCAGTGGGTGAAACCGCACGGCGCGCTCTATCACGATGCGGCGAAGGATCTGGCGGCAGCCGGTGCGGTGATCTTCGGCGCGATCGAAGCACTCGGTCCCGACGTCATCGTGATCGGCCCGCCGGGCGGCGTGCTCTACGAAGCGAGTCGGCAAGCAAAGCTCAGTTACCTGCGCGAGGGCTTCGCCGACCGCGCGACAAACCCGGATGGCTCGCTCGTGCCGCGCGATCAGCCGGGTGCACTGATCACCGATCCAGTGGTGGCGGCCGCTCGCGCGCGGGAGCTCGTCGGCGACGTCGATACGATCTGCGTCCACGCAGATACGCCCGGAGCACTCGCGATCGCGCGTGCGGTGCGTGAGGCGCTCGATGCCTGAATGGCGCGCGCTCGGCGATCGCGCGATTCGCTTCCCGCGACCTGCGGTGTCCGCGCGGGCGCTCGTGGAAGCGGTTCACAAGTGGCCAGGTGTGGTCGACGTCGTCGTCGCACGTAACGACGTCGCGGCGTATTTCGATCGCGAGCCCGTGATCGATCCAGCCGAGCTCGCCGCGCTCGCCCTGCTGCGCGATGTCGATGGGGCCGCGCGAGACATTGCGATCCGTGTCGTTTACGACGGTCCGGATCTCGACGACATCGCGCGGGCGAAGCAGCTCACCGTCGCCGAAATCCAGCGCCTGCACGCCCAAGCGACGTACACCGTCGACACGATCGGCTTTGCACCAGGCTTCGCGTACCTGACCGGCCTCGACACGCAT
>DASUFX010000401.1:0-6641 GCA_036274355.1 Kofleriaceae bacterium
GACGCCATGCCCGGGCCTAACCTGCTCGTCCAGAAGACCGCGGTGAGCTTCACGACCGGAACGCGGACGCTGACGCTGCCCGCGCCGAGTACCGCGGGCTCGCTGCTCGTGATCACGGTCGGTGCGAATGACATCTCGAGCCTGACGTTGCCGAGCGGCTGGACGATCGCGGCATCCGTGCTGACGAACGGCGCGTGCGCGACCGCGATCGCGTACTACCCGAACAACCCCGGCGGCATCACGAGCGTGATCCTTCAGCAGCCGATGCTGCAGCCGACGGCGGCACAGCTCTCCGAGTGGTCACCGATCACGGCGAACCCGCTGAACGGCACGAGTCAGACGCAAGGCGGTATTCAGGCGACGATGCAGACCGCGATGGTGGCGACGATCGCGACCAAAGGCGTCGCGATCACGGCGTTCTGCGAGGACGTGAACAATCCGACGTATACGCCCGGTGCGGGCTGGACGACCCTCGGCACCTCGTCGAACGGTTCGGCCGAGCCGTCGTTCATCAGCGACTACAAGGCCGTGACAGCCGGCGGCATCTACACCGAGACGGTCACGAGCAGCGTCAGCGCCAAATACGCGGCGGTGATCGCCGTATTCGCCTCGCCGTAGTGCGCGAGTAGCGCAGCGGGCTGCACGAGCGGATTGCACTTGGTGTCGTTGCTCGTGCACGGCGTTGCGTGAGCCCCTCTAGGTCATGAGGGGAACCTGGGCCGTCCTGTTTTTGATCGCGTGCGGACCGACCGGGCAGAAGCATCCCGGTAACGGCGGAGATGACGACGACACCGGCAGCGGATCGATCGATGCCGGCGAGACGTACTTCGATTCCGCGGGTAACGACATCGACGCGTCGTGCGGCGCGCAGATGCAACAGATCGGCGTCGTCAATCTCGGCGATCCGCCCGATCTGTTGATCGTGCTCGATCGCTCGGGCTCGATGACCGAACCGCCACCCGCATTCCCACCGGTGTTCGACTCGAAGTGGAACATCATGAAGAACGCGCTGAATTCGATCGCGACGATGAAGGACCAGAACATCAAGTTCGGTCTGCTCGAGTTCCCGAGCGATCAGAACTGCGCGGCGGATGCGAATCCCGAGGTCGCGATCGCGCTCGGCGCGCACACGCCGATGGCGACGTACTTCGCGGGTCGTTCGCCGGGCGGCAACACGCCGGCGCACGTCGCGCTGACGAGCGCGCTTTCGTACTACCAGACGATTCCGACGAACCCCGCCGGGCGCTACGTGCTGTTCGCGACCGACGGCTTACCGAATTGCCTCGGCGGCGATCCGGACGTGGCGAGCGATCAGGCAACCGTGCAGGCCGTGCAGGCGCTCTACAACGCCGGCATTCCGACCTACGTGCTCGGGTTCGGCACGTTCGGCCTTCCCACCGGCGTGCTCAACGATGCCGCGCAAGCCGGCGGCAAGGCGAAGACGGGCGTGACGAAGTTCTACGAGGCGAACAACGCGAATGACCTCGCGATGGCGCTGCAGGCGATCGCCGGCGGCATCATCGTGCCGTCGTGCACGTTCCAGCTGCAGAGCGTGCCGCCCGATCCGACAAACGTCACCGTCACCATCAACGGCACGGCGGTGCCGCGGTCGCCGTCGCACATGAACGGCTGGGACTACTACCCGAACATGATGACGATCACGTTCTTCGGCAGTTACTGCAGCCAGATCATGATGGGTTCGACGACGAACGTCAGCTTCGTCTACGGTTGCCCGGGCCCGATCATTCAGTAGCCGATCAGGTGCCCGATTTGTCGCCGCGTTGTCGTGCCATCCGTGCGCGGTGCGCGCGAAAGTTGGCCTCCTCCCACTGCTCGCGCAAGGCCTCCGCGTCCTCGATCGTCCGGTGCTTGAAAACGCCCGATGGGAATCGCTGCGGACAGATCACGTCCGAGAGGCCCCATACGTAACGGATCACTTCGTACAGCTTGCGACTGCCGCGCTCGTACACGACGTCTTCGATCTCGGAGATGTCACGGAACTTCTTGACGCCCATCAGTCGTCCTTCAGGCTAAACCGCTGCGCGATGCGCGCGGCATCCACGTGATCCTTCGGTCTGACCGTCCCCTTCTTCATCCGGTACAGCATCTTCGGCGTCACGACCGAGACAGTGACGCCACCGAAGTCGACGCGCTCCGACTCGAGACTATCGAAGTCGAAGAGCTCCCCGAGCCGGGTCAGCAGATCGATGTGAAACGGTCCTTCGGGTGGGCCGTATTGCACGGCAGGATACTCTCCGAGCAGATCATCGGCCGAGATCTCGTCGATGTGAGGGTCGTCGAACACAGATCGGAGCGCGGCCTTCACACGCTCGATGTTGTCGCGATCGGGCGCTAGAAAAAGGTCCAGATCCTCCGTGGCACGCGGAAGACCGTGCAGTGCCAGCGCGACCGCGCCGAACACCACATAGCGTGCGTTCTCACGCTCCAACGCGGCCAGCACCTGCTGGACGAGATCGACGTCCATTCGAAGACAGCGTAGCGCACGACCAAGGGAAGTGGCTACCTATCCCTTTGTCAGTACGTCGAGCTAGAACCAGCGAGCAATGCCCGCCGTCGGCTCCGAGTCCAGCGTGCGCCGCAACCTCGCACGAGAGATGATTCGGTCGTTCTCACCGCGCGTAATCGCGCGCGGTGAAGGCTATCTCGAGGCGATCGACGCTGCGATCGATCGCTGCGGCGGCGTCGTCGGTAGCGTCCAGGGTTCGCGGGAGAACCCCTATGACATTCGCATGCGCCCGTCGGCCGAAGACGCGCGCGTGCTCGTAGCAGCGTGCTCGTGCCCGGCCGCCGAGGAAGGCGCTTGCAAGCATCTATGGGCCATGTTGCGCGTCATCGATCGGGAGGATGCATGGCCACGCGAGGTCTCCGTACCGACGAAGCTCGTCGTCACCGACGTCGACGATCGTGATCTTGATTTGATCATCGAGAACGAGGCGGTGGAGTTCTGCAATCCGGGCACGAGCGTTAGCGCGCGGGCGACCCGCGATCTCGGCAAGCCACGTGCCCCGAAGGTCCCGAGCTGGCGCGACCGCATGGATCCCTGGCCTCACAGCGCGTCGTTACCTGCGCAGAAGCCGGCAAACGTCGAGTACATCGTCGACGTGCGCGCGATGGCCACACTAACGTCCGCGCGGCGCTCGGCGTTCCCCCAGCTGGACGAGCGTGGCTGCACGCTGCTGCTCGCGACGACCACGCAGACCAAGGCCACGCGCACGCGGCCGTCGCGGACGCGCCGAACGTTCGGCAGGGTCGACTCGTCGCGGTTAAGCCCCGTCGACGTCGAGATCCATCAAGTGTTGTTCGGGATCGAGGAGCTATCCGCGCACGGCTGGTCATACAGCAGCCGCTTCTATTACTCTCCGCAGGCTCGTTCCGGCGTGCGAATCGCAGCTGAGCGGGTCGCAGACGTGTTGTCCCGACTCTCTGCAACCGGTCGATTGGGGTGGCTGCCGGATCCCGAAAGCGGACTCGCGCCGCTCGGCTGGGACGAGCAGGGTACGTGGATTCTCGAAGTAAGCATGGAGGCGGTAGCCGAGCATCGCGTGCGCGCGACCGGCTGCTTGGTGCGTGGCGACGAGCGAATCCCGCTCGACGATATTGCGGCGGTCGGTGGCGGCGGTGTCGCGATCTTCGGCACCCGGCTGCTCCACGTCGCGACCGAAGGATCCAGCTCGGCCGGCGTGATCGGCCCGTGCTTCGCCTGCCACTCGGCAACGAACTCGCGCACTGCCTGTCGACGAAGCTCAGCCGTGGCAGCGAGTTCAAGCCACGCAGATACGCTGAGGCCAGCGCGTTCCGCGGCGGCGCGCACATCCTCGCACAGCGCGGGATCCATCGAGACGCTGAGCCTTTCGACGGCCACCGGCCGAGCTTAGCGCGACTACTCGGTAGGAACGAGTTGCGTCGCGAGTCGGAGCTCGAACGCGCAGCCACGGCCGTCGTCGGAAAGCGCGTCGATCGTCGCACCCCACGGCGCGAGCACCTCGCGAGCGACATCACCGACCTCGCTCGCCCGCGCATCGCCGCCGCCGTTGTCAGCGATCGTGACGACGCCCCACTCGTCTTCCGTCCACACGCGCACGGTCAGCGAGCTGCCCGCGGCCTGGCGCGCCGAATGCGCGCTGATCGCGACGAGCTGCGCGACGAGCAGAGACAGCGTTCCCGGGATGCCGCGCGCCGGAGCGACGTTGCCGAGATCGAAGAGGAGCTCGATGCCCGGGCCGAGGTGATGACCGGCGAGGCGAATGCCGAGATCGACGGCGGTCGCGAGATCGAACCAGTGCGGCTCCTCGGTGACGAGCGCGCGATCGAGCTCTTCGACGCGGCGCGCGAGCTGCGTCGCTTCGAGATACGCGGACGCGAGGTCTTGCCGCAGGGTCTGCAGCGAGCGATATGGATACGGCGTCGGTCCCGTCGAGGTCGCGACGTGGCGCTCGATGTGATCGACGACGAGGCCGAGGCGGTCACGCAGTGCGCGCAACGGCTCGGTTAACTGCCGCGCGACCTCGACGGCGACGTCACCACCGACTTGCTTCGCGGTCACAGGCTCCCCGTGAGCAGGAACCAGGTTTCGTTGATGCCCTCGTCGGTCAGGCCTCGTGAATAACCGATCTCGAACGTGCCGGGCACGAAGTAGCCGAAGAACGCGTCGAGCCGCAGTGCCGCGCCGACCGACGTGCGGAGATCGCGATTGGCATCGAACGTCGTGTCGAACGCGACACCGGTATCGCTGAGCAGCGCGAAATGCAGCCGGCGGAAATACACCGGCAGCGTCTGCAGACCGCGCTCGACGTTCCATAGCTCCTGGCGATATTCGAGATTGAGCAGGTGAAACTGATTGCCGGCGACGGTGCGCGCGGGATAGCCGCGCAAGTAGCCCGACGACGCGCTGCGGAGCGAGTTGACGATCGAATTCGCGACGTCTTGCGGCGGCACGCCGCCGAGGCCGTAGGAGCCGGCGCGCGGCAGGTCACCGACCCGGAACGCACCGACGAGCCGCGCCGACAGCACCGGCGTGTCGCCCCAGAGTTTCTGGAAGCGATCGGCAGCGTAGGAGAACGTGACGTTGCGATACTTGGCGCCGATCGCCGGATGATCGAAGCGAATCGCGACGCTGCCGTCGAAGCCGCTCTGCGAGCCCAGGCCGAACGTCGTGCCGCGGATCGTCGAGAACGCGACGCGCGAGCCGATGCCGGCCTGCACGTAATCCGTCGGCGGATGCATCGGCGTGTGTGCGTTCGGATCGAGCACCATGTCCGGCGCTTTGACGAGGCGGAACCAATCGACGTCGTAGTCGAACGCGGCGGTCCAGCTCGAGCTCGGCCGCGATTCGAACGGAACGCCGACGGAGATCGTCGCGCTCCAGTCCTCTTCCTTGAAGCGTTTGGGGACGCCGTCGACGCGCCAGCCGCCGCGCTCGAGCAACGTCCGCGACACCGCGCCGCGAATCGCGGGCAACAGGCCAAAGTATCCGTACGACGCGCCGATGTTCGCGTCGCCGGTCGCGTAGTCGAGACCGAGCGCCATCGAGTAGCCGTGCAGACCGACCGCATCGGAGCCGTTCGTCGCGATATTTGCGCTCTGCGATGTCGTGTCGACCTGCAGCGTCCACACCTGCGGCGCGAGCGACTCCATCGCGCGATACGGCCGCGCCTGGGTGACCACGGCTTCATCGTCGGCGATGACTACCGGATCGGGCCGATCGTCGACGAAGTCACGCGCCGGCAACCACCTGCTGCGATCGACGGGCAGCTCGTAGAGGTCGTAGCCGCCCTTCGGCACCGACGCGATGAACGCGATCCGCTTGCCATCGGGCGATGCCGCCGGCGAGAACGCGCCGCCGAGCACGTTCGTGAGCTGCCAGGTCGTACGGTCGTGCAGATCGAACGCGTAGATGTTCGAGATGCCGGTGCGATCGCTTGCGAAGTAGAGGGTCGAGCCATCGGCCGCCCACTGCGGCTGGATGTCGATCGCGCGATCGTTCGTGATCTCGTCGATCTTGCCGGTCGCGACGTCGACGATCAGGATGTCGCGATAGCCGGGACGCCGCCACGCCGAGAACGCGATGCGCGTGCCGTCGGGCGACCACGCGGGTTGATACGCCTGGTCGTAACGTTTGCCGCGCCATACGGTCGTCGCCGGCGCATCGGGCGCGAGGTCCATGACCGCGAGCGAGCTCTCCGCGTGCTCGTTCTGCGAGTACGCGACGCGGCGGCCATCGGGCGATACCACTGGATCACGCGCTCGGCGGCCGGTCGTCAGCCGCACCGTCTGCCGGGTGCGCGCGTCCCAGCGAAAAATATCCTCGTAGCCGTACACCGCGCGGTACTGGCGGCCTTGCTCGTAAACGAGCGAGCCATCGGGCAACAGGTCGTACTCGCCCATCGCGTCGATCTGGACGACGTCGTGCGCCGTCGTGACATCGCCGCCGACCGGCATTGCGCGCACCTTCGGCAGGCTGTAGCCGGTGTACTCGAGCCAGTAGAGCTCTTTGCCGTCGGCGGAGTAGCGCGGGATCAAGTTCGACTCGCCGCTGTGCGTGAGTGCGCGACCGGTCTGCATGCCGCGGCGTTCGGCAGCCATTTCTTGCTGGCTGTACTTGTCGCGCAGATAGGCCTTCC
>DASUFX010000402.1:0-5267 GCA_036274355.1 Kofleriaceae bacterium
CGAGCAGAAGTTGATCGCGCTCGGCAAACCGACGACGTTCACCGCCCGCGATGGTGGCGCAACCCGATGATCGCGATATCGAGCCCGAGCTGATCCGCGAGCTCGCGGCAGAGCTCGAAATCGAGCTCGCTCTCGAGTACGCGTTCGACCCGGATCTCGAGGTCGACATCGAGATCATCGATGGCTCGCTCGTGATCGCGCGCGACACCATGCCTGAAATCCGCACAGCCATCGTGATCGAGGCAGGTCACCGCACTCCGCGCCAGCCGATGCTCGACTACAAGCATTGCAACGCGAACATCTTCGACGAATTCGAAGACTCGGACGACGAGTGGTTCATCTCGTTCGACGAGACGCAGCCGATCGAGTTTCCCGACGAGCCGACCACGCGGTGGCGCCGCTTACGCTCGTGGGCCCGCAAGCGCGCCGCGTAATGCGGACTTAGGAAACGGGTTCAGACCCCATTTCTGTGTCTCCACAGCCACGCGGACGGTTAACTAGGCCGGCCGCCGGCACATCTGGGCTGGCCCGGCGGTCGCAATACCGACGGGCATGCTGATCGCCATCCTGCCGTTGATCGTCATGACCACCGGTGCGTTCGACGCCGAGATCGCGCACGCCGATGCCGCGCGTACGGCGGAGCGTAGCCCGCAGGTGAAGCTCGCCGACCTGCTCGGTAGCGCAGACTCGATCGACAGCATCAGCGGTCGCGGCAACACGTTCAGGTTTGTGATCACGCGTGGCGACGACCACCTCGAGCTCATCGCGACGACGAACCATCGCGACGTTGTCAGTGTCGTCGAGCGCGAGCGCGACTTCGGCGGCGCAGGTATCATCGAGCTCGCAAACCTGTCGTGGCTCATCGACACGATGCAGGCGACCACCGCCGTCACGCGGCTCGAGGTCGACGACGACGGCGCAGTGACCATGACCACCGACGAAGGCATGCGCTACATGGCCATCCCGGGCCGCGGCTCGGGTGGTAACGCCGCCGTCGAAGGCCGGTGGGCCGGTGAGTGGAATCGCGACGAGGGCTGAATCGAAAGCGCGATCCGTTGTGAGCGCGCTCGCCGCCGCTGGTCGCACGAAATCGTCGACGATTTTTCATCGTCATCACCGAGAGCTACAACGGACCCAGCCGATCTCGGCGATCGGGTCCGACTAGCCCCGACAGGCGCCGCCAAGTGCGCGACTCCAAATCGCGGTCGCTTGGCCTTCGAGCTGCACATAGGCCGGCCTCGTCAAACAGAGGCACTTGGTGCCTCGCAACTCGGAGGCATCGGTCATGAAGGCAAGCAAGTTCATCGTTCTCGTCGGCGGCATCCTCGGCATCCTCGCGTTCTTCCTCCCGCTCGTCTCGGTCGAGCGGAACGGTGCGAAGGCGTCCGTCAGCGCGTATCAAGTTATCAAGGGACTCGACCAAGTCGAAGTCGCGGTCGATCAGGGCGCCGCACGCGGCGAGTACGCGGTCGAGACCACCGCGTCCGCAAAGAAGGACATCGGCGCGATGAAGGGCATCGTGATGGCGATCTTCGCGCCTGCCCTGCTGCTGTCGCTGATCGGTGCAGCGGGCGTCGCGCGCAAGCGCTTCGGTCGCGTGGCAGGCACGTTCTCGTTCCTGTTCGGCATCGTGGGGCTCGGCATCGCGGCGCTACTGAAGAGCGCGGCTGAAGGTGACAGCGGCATCGGTCTGACGCTGTTGCTCGTGACCGGTGTGGCCGGGCTCGTCGGTGGCCTCGCCGCGCTGATCAAACCCGAGCGGCTCGCGACCGGGCAACCGGCGCTCGCAGCAGTCGGCACCAGCACGCGCATCGCGGCCTGAACTGCGGCCCGAGCAGCAGCGCGATGCGCGATTAGCGCTACAGTGCGCGAGTGAAGTTCGACCCGCGCACCGATCCCGACGTTCCGAAAGGAATGTCGGTCGAGCTGCTTGCCGACCTGCATCTGCTCACGCGTGATGGCCACCTCAACGCCGACGCGCGTCGCAAGCTGAAACAGATCCGGCATCTCGTTGGTCTGTTGCGCCCTGGACTCGACGACGCGCTCGCGCGGCATACCGATCCGCTCGTCGTCGACTGCGGCGCCGGGAAGAGCTACCTCGGCGCGATGCTCTACGAGCTGGTGCTCGGCCCTGCCGGACGCGGTTCGCTGATGGCTATCGAAGCGCGGCCCGAATTGTCGGAGCAAGCCGCGAAGCGCGCCGCACGATTCGGCCAGGAGCGGTTTCGCGTCGCGACCGGCGCTATCGGCTCGTTCATCACCGCGCCGAGCGCCAGCGACGCCGCGCAGGAACCGAACGCCCAACGCCCGAACGTCGTCACCGCGCTACATGCCTGCGATACCGCCACCGACGACGCGCTCGTCCTCGCGATCGCGCAAGCGGCCGATCACGTCGCAGTCGTCCCATGCTGTCAGGCCGAGGTCGCGCGCCAGCTCGAAGCGGCGAAGCCGAGCGATCCGGTCGATGCCGCACTGTTCGAGCATCCGTTGCATCGCCGCGAGTTCGGCTCGCACCTGACGAACGTGATCCGCGCGCTCGTGCTCGCAGCACACGGCTACAAGGTCACCGTCACCGAGCTGGTCGGCTGGGAGCACTCGGCGAAGAACGAGCTGATCCTCGGCAAGCGCGTGCAGCGCTTCGACAAGCATGCGCGCGCCACGCTGCGCGCACTGCTCGACCGCTTCCACGTCGAGCCGGCCGTGATCCGCGAGCTCGCGTCGCGTGGTCTGGATCCACGTACTGAACCGGCGTAGCGCACCGCGAGCGGCGTCCCCTGTACTATGGATCGTGCATGCGGTGGGCGCTCATGCTCGCTTGGCTGTGCGGTTGCGGCCGGATCGCGATCGATCCGATCGCCGACGACGGTGCCATGCCGGACGCTCCGCCCACCGGCCCTGGTGTGTTCGCGGTCGCAGCACACGTGAACAGCTCGTGCATGATCCTCGACGGCGCGCTGTCGTGCTGGGGCGCAAACGCGAACGGTCAGCTGGCGACCGGCGACACGATGGATCGCTTTGCACGGACGCCGATTGGCAGCGAGCGCGACTGGATCGCGATCGCGCCGGGTGAGACTCATATCTGCGGGCTGCGTGCCGGTGGCGACCTCTACTGTTGGGGCGGCAACGACAACGGCGAGCTCGGACAAGGCGACATGATGGAGCGGCACGTTCCGACGCGCGTGCCGCTTGCACGGCCCGTCGTCGCCATCGATGCGTGGTCACACACCTGCGCCATCCTCGACAACGGCGAGCTGTGGTGTTGGGGCCAAAATGCCGAGGGCGAGCTCGGGCAGAACGACTCGAACGGAGCAGCTCCGATCCCATCGCCCGTGCAGGTCAGTCCCGGCATGACATGGAGCCGCGTCGGCCTCGGCCAGGGTCACACGCTCGCGTACGGCGCAGCGGGCCTCTACGGTACCGGGCGCAACGTCGACAGCGAGCTCGGGCTCGGGCCAACCGGATCCCCGCAGTTGCGCGTGATGACCGCGATCGACACCGCTGCATGGACCACCATCAATGGCGCCCAGAACAGCAGCTGCGGGCGGCGCGCCGATCAGACGATCGCGTGCTGGGGCGCGAACGACTTCGGTCCGCTCGGCACCGGCGATAAACTCAATCGCGACGTCCCGACCACAGTGGGCACCACAGAGATGTGGCGTACCGTCGACATCGACACGTTTCACAGCTGCGCGCTCGCGATGACGAACCAGATCTATTGCACTGGTCGCAACGTGGAGGGCCAGCTCGGCACCGGCGACTTCATGGACCGCATGGACTGGACGCTCTCCAGCACGTTCAGCGACTGGATCCTGCTCTCGGTCGGCCGCTTTCACACCTGCGGCATGCGCGCCGATCACTCGGTGTGGTGTGTCGGTCAGAACACGAACGGCCAGCTCGGCGTCACCGGCACCCAGAATCGAGCGAACTGGCTCCAGGTGTTGTGAGCGAACCGCCCGCTATTCAGCTGCGGCCGTTGCGGCGCCGCGCCGGCTTCGCCCGCTTGACCCGCAGGGGCTTCGCACGAACGAGCTCCGGTGGATTCGCGTCACGGCCCTCGAGATCACCGCCGACCGCGTGGCGGCCCTTCCGGACGTCGAGAACCGCGCCCGGCCGCTGCAGGAAGTCAGCTCCGATGATCGCGCCCGGAATGTCGTTTGCTGGTGTTGCGATCACTGCAACGCGCAGGTTCTCGACGAAGCAATCGGTGCGTGGGATGTGCATGTCGACGCGCCGGTAACACACCGGATAGCGGAAGCCGCCGATTTCCAGCTTGTCCTCGGCCTTCCAGTCGATGCCGATCATCTCGGCGTACGCGTTCGACAGGACCGTCACGCTAGCGCCCGTGTCGATGAGCGCGCCGAACGTGCGGCGCGTTTTCGCGTGCACGGTCAGCGGTATCCACATACGGCCCATCACATCACCAGGGTAGCACTAGCGTGGCGTGTCGACGGGCCAGAAGATGACCGGCGCGTCGACGTCGAGCCGCACGTAGAGCACCGATCGCATCTCGGCCGCATTGCCGGTGCCGAGCGACCACGCATAGATGCGTCCGCGATAGACGCCCCAGTGCCGGATATCGATCGACATGCCACCGACCTCGCACGGCACCGAGTGCGACAGCTTCGCGCCGTCATCGTCTTCGAGCTCGACCACGACGCGATGTGGATCGCCGCACTGCAGCGGATCCCACGACGCGACGACACGCGCCTGCGGCTCGACGTCCGGCAACGGCTGATCGATGCAGCCGGCGACGCACGTGCCGAAGCACGACCAGAACAAGGCGGTCGCAAACGCGGTGGAACCGATCCACGTGGCAAGCGATCGCAACGAATGAGGAAGCTCGATGAAGTTCATGCCGCGTGCTTCAGCACGGCGCGGGCCAACGCGAAGCGCGCGAATTCACTCGCGGCGAGTGTCCGTGTCCGACGGCGTGCGGACAGGCCGTCCATGCGCCGGACAACGAGACGGCGTTACGCGAGCGAGCGCGTGTCGATCTTGTAGATGCTGACCAGCTCGAAGAACAGCTGCGGATCGATCCGCATCAGCGTCATCGGGCGCTCGAAGAACAGCTCGCTCGCGACCGCAAACAGCTCCGGCCCATCGACGTCGGCGACGACGAGACCGCCATGCAGCGGCATGTCGCGGAGCGCGTCGCGCCATGCATCGCACCGCTCGTGCTGCGCGAGCAGCTGCTCGCCGAGGCCGTGATCGAGCGCGCGAGCCGCCTGATCGACGAGAACGTACTGCACGCGCTGCTGCGTCATCCG